>JBAXUD010000605.1:0-2023 GCA_037129875.1 Mycobacteriaceae bacterium | reverse complement strand
TGGTTGCGAACCAACACGATTCGGCTGCCACCGTGGCCCGGCCGGGTCCCACTGACTCGTGGCGACAATCGCGATGCCGTCGACATTGCGCTCTACGGCGCGCTGCTGGTGATGCTCCTCGTCGCGTTGCTCTCCGACGGAACCGGACCCATGCCGGCATTCGACACGACGATCGGATTACTGCCGGCGTGGCAGTCCTGGGCGGTTCTGGCGCTGCTGGCGCTATGCGGGCTGCGCGACAAGGTCATCTTCCTCGCCGCCCGCGGCGAGGTGTACGCACCGTTCGTCGCGGCGTTCTTGTTCGGCGGTGCCAACGTCATCGTCGCCGCCAAGCTGGTCTGCCTGGTGATCTGGATAGGTGCGGCCACCTCCAAGCTCACCAAGCACTTCCCGTTCGTCGTCTCCACGATGATGTCCAACAGTCCGGTGATGCGTCCGCGGGCGCTCAAGCGCGCGTTCTTCGAGCATTTTCCCGACGACCTTCGCCCGGGCCGGCTGTCCCGGCTTGTCGCCCATCTGAGCACCGCCATCGAGATGCTCATACCGCTGGTGCTGTTCTTCTCGCACGGCGGCTGGCCCACGGCCGTCGCGGCCTTCGTCATGATCTGCTTCCACCTGGGCATCCTGTCGGCCATCCCGATGGGGGTGCCGCTGGAGTGGAACGTGTTCATGATCTTCTGCGTGCTGTTCCTCTTCGTCGGCCACGCCGACATCGGCCTGTCGGATATGACCAACCCGCTGCCGGTGATCCTGTTCCTGCTGATGGCCGGTGTTGTCGTGGCGGGAAACCTGTTCCCGCACAAGATCTCCTTCCTGCCCGGTATGCGCTACTACGCCGGCAACTGGGACACCACCCTGTGGTGTGTCACGCCGTCCGCCGAGGCCAAGATTGACAAGGGAGTCGTCGCGATCGCCAATATGCCTGCCGCGCAACTGGAGAAGTTCTACGGCAGCAAGGAGGCCGCACAGATCCCGATCTACATGGGCTACGCCTTTCGCGGCTTCAACACCCACGGACGGGCGCTGTTCACCCTTGCGCACTGCGCGATGGCCGGGCACGACGAGGCCGATTACTCGGTGACCGACGGTGAGCGGATCTGCAGCATGGCCATCGGCTGGAATTTCGGCGACGGGCACATGCACAACGAGCAGTTGATCGCCGCGTTGCAGCGACGTTGCCGCTTTGAGCCCGGTGAGGTGCGGGTGGTGCTGCTCGACGCCCAGCCCATCCACCGGCAGACCCAGCGTTACCGCCTGGTCGACGCCGCCACCGGAGAGTTCGAACGCGGCTGGGTCGAGGTCGCCGACATGGTGGTTCGCCAGCCGTGGGACGACGACGTCCCGGTGCATGTGGAGCGTCACACAGACCCGCGTTGACCAAACGGTTGGTTGGTTGCGAGAATCGGGGGATAACCCCACGAAGACGAAGGAGAAGTCGATGGCGGAAGCGGTAATCGTCGAGGCGGTGCGGGCACCGGTCGGCAAGCGTAACGGCGGGCTGTCCGGTGTTCACCCGGCCGAACTGTCGGCGCAGGTGCTGAGCGGCCTGGTCGAGAGAGCCGGGGTCGACCCGGAGATCATCGACGACGTGATCTGGGGCTGTGTCATGCAGGCCGGCGAACAAGCCCTCGACATCGCCCGCACCGCGGTGCTGACCGCGGGCTGGCCGGAGACCATCCCGGGTGTGACGGTGGACCGCCAGTGCGGTTCGAGCCAGCAGTCGGTGCACTTCGCCGCCGCCGGTGTGGTGGCCGGCCACTATGACGCCGTCGTCGCCGGCGGTGTGGAGTCGATGTCGCGCACCCCGATGGGCGCCTCGCTGGCTAACGGCGGCAACCCGTATGCGGCCGCCTTCAAGGCCCGCTACACCCGCACCCCCAACCAGGGCATCGGCGCGGAGATGATGGCCGAGAAGTGGGGCCTGACCCGCACCATGCTCGACCAGTTCTCGCTGGACTCGCACGAGAAGGCCGGTAGGGCACAGAGCTCCGGCGCCTTCGACGACCAGATTGTCGGAATCAAA
>JBAXUD010000604.1:0-2036 GCA_037129875.1 Mycobacteriaceae bacterium | reverse complement strand
GGCGCTGACCGACCGCATCGTCTACTTGTCAACCGCGAGCCCACCTGGCTGACGCCCGACCAGCGCCGTCGCCGCGGCTTGTCACGTCCTCCACCCTGGTGAGGGATAGCCGTTCCGGCACCGCGCCGCTCAGTTCACCTGGGAGTTTCCAAGCGCCCCAAGGGGTGCGCACAGTCACCCTCGATCAATCGGCGATGACCGACGAGAATTGTACTTCCCGCAGCGGTGTGGGGAAACGCCCAGGTGAGCGCGTTTTGGTGGACCGGCCGACCGCTGAATCCCCAGGTGGTTCGTATGATCCCGCCCATGATGCTGTCGGCGGGGGAGCCGTTCGCCGGGTACACGATCGTGCGCCCGCTGGGAGCAGGCGGAATGGGCGAGGTGTACCTGGCGCAGCATCCGCGGCTGCCCCGGCGTGAGGCGCTGAAGATCCTGCGGACCGACATCTCCGCTGACGACTCATTCCGCCAGCGCTTCATCCGGGAAGCAGACTCCGTCGCCGCGCTGGAGCACCCCAACATCGTGACCGTTCACGACCGCGGCGAGTGCGACGGGCGGTTGTGGATCGCCACCCAGTTCGTCGAGGGGTCGGACGCGGCCCAGCTGGTGCGGGACCGCTACCCCGCCGGGATGCCGGTCGATGAGGTCGCAGCGATCACAGCAGCGATCGCCGATGCCCTGGACTACGCCCACGGACGTGGCTTGCTGCACCGCGACGTCAAACCCGCCAACATCTTGATCTCCGACCCTGACCGGGACGGCAACCGGCGGATCTATCTCGCCGACTTCGGCATCGCCCGTCCGCTCGACGACCCGGCGGGCCTGACCGCAACCAATTTCACCTTCGGCACCGTCGCCTACTCCGCGCCCGAGCAACTGATGGGCAAAGACATCGACGGGCGAGCTGACCAGTACGCCCTGGCCGCCACCGCCTACCACCTACTGACCGGGTCGCCGGTCTACTCCGACACCAACCCGGTGGCGGTCATCAGCCGCCACCTCGCCGAGCCTCCGCCCGAGGTGTCGCGGCTGCGCCCCGAACTCGCGAGCCTCAACGGCGTTCTGGCGAAGGCACTCTCGAAGAATTCGGCTGACCGCTACCCACGGTGCTCAGACTTCGCCCGAGATCTCCACGCCCGCATCGCAGACCTGACCCTCGCCTCACCCTCGGCTCCGACCGCCCAGGCTCCCACTCCGCCGCCGCCCGCTGCTGCTCCGAAGCCTGCACCGACCGCGGCGCCACCGTCGGCGAAGCAGCGCGGTGGGGGCAGTCGCGCCGCCGTCGTCATCAGCCTCATCACTCTCGGCATCGCGGCCGCCGTGGGAATCACCGTCTGGCGCGATCACAACCGAACCACCACGGTCGCCACCGCGACGCCGACCAACGGCCCATCCACAACGGCCGCGTCAGCTTCTCCGCCGCCCCAGTCATCAACGGCGGCAACGACTCCCACTTCTGCGGCGGGTCGGGGCTGCCCGTCAGCGGCGGCGCGGCCTACGTCATCACGCCAACGGGAAAGACGGCCTGCCGGATCGCCGGATCCCGGGTCGACTGCTACGTCCAGTTCAACGCCGACGCTGACAAAGAAGTCATCGACGGGAAGCCGATGACCGGAGTCTCGTTCTCACCCGACGGCACCATGCAGTGGCTGACGGCCGGCCGGGCCGACCACGACTACACGACTGTCGACTACGGCTCCGACTACCAGGCCCGCAACTGGACCATCAAGTCCTCCAGCCAGGGAACCATCTTCACCAACGACACCACCGGCATGGGAATGATGATCAGCGCCCAAGGCTTCACCACGATTCAGCCCGGCAGCCCGACCGATCAAGGCGACGCCCCCACCTCGGGCAGGCGGTTGCGTCCCAGGCTCGGTGTAAATGACCACGGCGCGGGTTCCTGGTTGATGATGTTATGCGACGGCTCCGACAAGGTTTGGTCGTGTGTGATCGACGTCAGCCAGTGGACGTCGACGGCCTCTGACCCACATTGACAATGGGCAGTTCAACGAGCGGCCCGGGAACCGCTCTCC
>JBAXUD010000603.1:0-2036 GCA_037129875.1 Mycobacteriaceae bacterium | reverse complement strand
ACGTGCTGGTGAACAATGCCGGCATCGTGCGCGACCGGATGATCGCCAACACCAGTGAAGAAGAATTCGACGCCGTCATCGCCGTGCATCTCAAGGGGCACTTCGCCACCACCCGCTATGCCGCGTCCTACTGGCGCGGGCTGTCGAAAGAGGGCAAGCAGGTCGACGCCCGGATCATCAACACCAGTTCCGGTGCAGGACTGCAGGGCAGCGTCGGCCAGGGCAACTACAGCGCCGCCAAAGCCGGCATCGCTGCGCTGACCCTGGTCGCCGCTGCCGAGATGGGCCGCTACGGCGTCACCGTGAACGCGATCGCCCCGTCGGCCCGAACGCGGATGACCCAGACCGTGTTCGCCGACATGATGGCCAAGCCCGACAACGGATTTGACGCCATGGCGCCGGAGAACATTTCACCACTGGTGGTCTGGCTGGGCAGCGTGGAGTCCGCGGATGTCACCGGCCGGGTCTTCGAAGTCGAGGGCGGCATCATCCGCGCGGCCGAGGGCTGGCAGCACGGGACTGAAGTCGACAAAGGTTCACGCTGGGAGCCGGGCGAACTGGGACCCGTCGTGCGCAGTCTGCTCGCCGAGGGTCGACCGCCGGTGCCGGTCTACGGCGCTTAGGCCGGGTCGCAGATGACCACCGGGATCACCCGGTCGGTCCAGGATTGATAGTCATCGAAGCTGGTGTACATCGTGGTCAGTTTGGGCCAATAGTGTTGACGCTCTTCCTCGTTGGCGTCGCGGGCAGTCAAGCTCAGCACCTCGTGCTTGATCTGTACCGAGACCTTGGGATTGGCCTTCAGGTTCAGATACCACAACGGGTTGCTGGCCGCTCCGCCCTTGGAGGCGACCAGCACGATCCGATTTCCTTCCCGGAGGTACAGCAGCGGGCTCACCCGAGGCTCCCCGGTCTTGCGGCCGGTGGTGGTCAGCAGCGCCACCGGCGCGCCCTGTAGGAACGTGCCGCCGACCTTGCCGTCGGTCTTGCGGTAGACCCAACTCTGGGCTCGCGACATCCACTTGATGATGGTGTTGGTCTGCGGTGAATCCAGTCCCCGCGGTCGTGGTTTTGGCGCCGACTGATTCGACAAAGCGTCGCTCCTAACGATGGTCGGGTGAAATCTAACCCGGATGTGGTGGATGAGTCCGTCGCTGGGCGGAATGACGAACGTCTCGTCCACCCCTGCGGCCGCCCGGCGCCCGGCCACCGACAACTTTGTCAGCACCGTGTAGCGGGCCCGCACCTCGTCGCCGACGATGGTGTACTCCGGAGCCGTCGTCGCGGCGATGATCCGGTACTGCGGGCCGCGATTCAGGCTGCGGCGCAGGTGGTTTCCGGAGAACCCGTTCTTGATGCCCTGCTCCACCCGGGTGCATCCGGATGCGAACGGCACTGAGTCGCCGTCGTGGCTGACGAGTGCATCGATATAGGCCTGGGCGGCCGCGACGCGAGTCAGATCCGCTCGATGATGGTGGCGGTCGACAGGGCCCCGCCGGCGCACATGGTTATCAGCGCGGTGGACTTCCCGGTGCGCTCCAGTTCATGCAGAGCGGTGGTGATCAGCCGGCTGCCGGTGCTGCCCACCGGATGCCCCAGCGCGATGGCGCCGCCGTTTACGTTGACCTTGTCCATATCGGCGTTGTGCACCTGCGCCCAACTCAGCACCACCGAGGCGAACGCCTCGTTGATCTCGATGAGGTCGATGTCGCCCATCGTCATGCCGGACTTCTCCAGCACCCGCGCGGTCGACTGAACCGGTCCATCCAGGTGGTAATAGGGCTCGGCGCCGACCAGTGCCTGGGCGACAATGCGGGCGCGCGGCGTCAAGCCTTGCGCTCGTGCTACGGATTCATCCATCCACAGCACAGCGGCAGCACCGTCGGAGATCTGTGACGAGGTCCCCGCGGTGTGCATGGCGCCCTCCATCACCGGCTTGAGGGCGGCCAGGCCCTCGGCGGTGGTGTCGCGCAGACCCTGATCGCGGCTGACCATGTGGCGTTCCGCGGTGGGCTGCTTGTCGGCACCGATCACCG
>JBAXUD010000602.1:0-2042 GCA_037129875.1 Mycobacteriaceae bacterium | reverse complement strand
ATTTCACCTAGGAGACTTCGTCTTTCAATAGGAGCAGGAGCGATGCGCGCGGTTGTTCGGTGTGTTCTGGCGATGATCGCGATCGCTGCGAGTGTGTTCGCGGGGCCGGCCGGCCCAAGCTGGGCAGCGGCGAACCGGGCCAACCAGTCGTTCGGGTCCGGCATCGCCTCGGTTCTGCCTGCCTCAGGTGCGGTGGTGGGTGTTGCGCACCCGGTGGTGGTGATGTTCAAGGCGCCCGTCGCTGACCGGCTGGGGGCCGAGCGCGCCCTGGACCTCACATCGGCTCCGGCGATGACGGGCAAGTTCGAGTGGCTCGACAACAACGTGGTGCAGTGGATTCCCGACGGGTTCTGGCCGGCACACACCACGGTGGCGCTTTCGGTGGGCGGTCGGCCGACGACATTCGCAACGGGCGCAGAAGTCGTCGGAGTTGCCAGCATCGCGGATCACACGTTCACCGTGACCATCGACGGCGTCCAAGGACCGCCTTCAACGCTCCCCGCGCCCCACCACCGACCGCACTGGGGTCAAGCAGGGGTTTTCCCGGCCTCCATGGGCAGGCCGAAGTACCCGACTCCCGTCGGCATCTACACCGTCCTGTCCAAGGAACGCTCGGTGACCATGGATTCGAGCAGCGTCGGCATTCCCGTCAACAGTCCTGACGGCTACCACCTCACCGTGGATTACGCCGTCCGGTTCACCAGCCGGGGCCTCTTCGTGCATTCGGCTCCATGGGCCGTCAATTCGCTCGGAAACGACAATGTCAGCCATGGCTGCATCAGCTTGAGCTCCGAAGACGCAGAGTGGTACTTCAACACGGTCAACATCGGCGACCCCGTGATCGTGCGGGAGAACAGCCTCGAAGTTCCCTCGGCGCCGAAGACGGGAATCGCTTACTAAAGCCACTGAATCGGGGCTATTGAATCGATTTGGTGACCTGGGCGAAGCTGAACTGCCAGCGTTCCACCACGTGGAAGCCGAACCGGCTCGGCACCTGGTAGGCCATCGCACGGCCCAGGCGCCGGCCCGGCGGAAGCGATGGTCCGCGCTGGTGGTCGGGCAGCGTGGGGTCATGCTCGGTGACGGTCCACAGCGCCGGGCAGTCGGGCATCTTGTCCGCCCAGGCCCACACCGCGGTGTGGGCATCCCATAACCTGCTGCGCTGCACCGCTGTTCGGCCGCGGCCGTAGTCGCGCAACTTCTGGTAGACCGCCGGGCGCGCGGCCGTCAAGGGCCGGATGGGGCCCGGCGCCCACGTCGTCGAATTGTCCAGAATCAGGCAGTCGCCCGGCGCCGCGTTGCGGTCGATCACATCGGCGACGGCGCTGTAGTCCATGAAGGCCTTGGCGTATGGGCCGCGCTGGAACAGATAGGTGGGCACCCCCGCCGCGGCCAGGACCACCAGCAGCGCTGCGATTCCGGCCCGCGACCGTCCCACCGTGACGATGCACATGCCCAGTAGCAGGGCGAAGGCCGGGACGGTGAACGACAGATACCGCGGATAGTAGATCGGATGTCGCACAACGGAATACACCAACAAGGCGATGGTGGGGGCGGTCATCCAGGTCAGGGTCAAAGCGACCAGCCGGGCCGGCCGGCCGGCCCCGAACAGCGGTCCGCAGATCATGGCGGCCACCAAGATCACCCCGGCGACCACGGCGGCGGCCACTGATTGGTCGAAGTACTGCTCGTGCAGGATGCCGGTGACCGTCGCCGAACCGAGTCGCGAGATCCACTGAACCTGGAACAACTGCTTCTGGGTGAACAGGAGGAACGGAACGACCCCGAGAGTCGCCAGTGCGGTCGCCGCCGCCCAGTAGCCGAACGATCGTGGTCGCCGCGCGTAGGCCAGCACCGCGACCGCGTGGGCCGGAATGATCAGAATCAGAAAGACATTCAGCACGGCGGCACTGATCAGCAGGACGGCGTAGACCAACCACCACCATGGGCGTCCGCGGCGGGCGGCCCGGACGCAGAACACCGTCAACCACACCGCCGCCGCCATCGACAGCGCGTAGGACCGGGTCTCCATGCCGGCCCAG
>JBAXUD010000601.1:0-2043 GCA_037129875.1 Mycobacteriaceae bacterium | reverse complement strand
CGACGCCACCTACGGCTGGAACATCGGCCCCAAGGAAGACGTCATGTGCGTCGGCAAAGCTGAGATAGCCGAGATTGCCTTAGGCCTGGAAATGGCCGGGCTACAGGGCTGGACCTACCCGTACCAACGGGTGCTCATCGACGACAAGATCGGCGAGGTCGTCGGCTTCTGGAAGCAGGTGGCCACCGATCCAGAAGACCCAGCTGGAACCTCCTTTGAAATCTACGGCATCGGCGGCAGCTGGTTCCGGCTGAACGCTGGGCCGAATGGGGAGGCGCTCATCGAGTGGCAGCGCGACTTCTTCGACTTCGGCCATGTGCAGAAGCTCTATCTGGAGTTGATGAAGACCGGCAAGCTGTCGGCGGGCATGCAGGAACGGATCCAGCGCGGCCTGGCCGGCGAGAAGCTGCCCGGCTACTACCCGCTGGGGCAGGCGCCGGTACCCATCTGGTGACGTGCACCCGTCAGGTTCTAGGATTGTTTTACGTGATCGAGAACACGTTCTAGATCGACTCAATCGTCAAGCGGAGGTTTGCAGTGAAGACAAAAGGCGCGCTCATCCGTGAGTTCAACCAGCCGTGGACGATCGAGGAGATCGAGATCGGTGACCCTGCGCCGGGCGAGGTCAAGGTGCAGATGGAAGCCTCGGGCATGTGCCATTCCGATCACCACCTGGTGACCGGCGGCATTCCGATGCTGGGCTTCCCCGTCCTCGGCGGGCATGAGGGCGCCGGCATCGTCATCGAAGTCGGCGAGGGCGTTGACAGTGTGGCCGTCGGCGACCACGTCGTGATGTCGTTCATCCCGTCCTGTGGCAAGTGCCCGTCGTGTCAGGCCGGTCTGCGCAACCTCTGCGACCTCGGCGCCGGCCTGCTCGGCGGCGTCGCCATTGCCGACGGCACCCACCGGATCCACACGGCCGACGGCAAGCCGGTGTTCCCGATGACCCTGCTCGGCACCTTCTCCCCGTACATGGTCGTGCACGAGTCTTCGGTGGTGAAGATCGACCCGTCCATACCGTTCGAGGTCGCCTGCCTGGTCGGCTGCGGCGTCACCACCGGCTGGGGTTCGGCCACCCACACCGCGCAGATCAAGCCCGGCGAGGACGTCGCGATCGTCGGCGTCGGCGGCGTCGGAATGGCCGCCCTGCAGGGCGCGGCGTGCTCCGGCGCGCGCCACATCTTCGTCATCGAACCGGTGGAGTGGAAGCGCGACGCCGCACTGAAGTTCGGCGCCACTCACGTCTACGAGGACTTCAACACGGCCTTGATGGGCATCGCTGAGGTAACCCAGGGCCTGATGGCGAAGAAGGTCATCGTCACCGTGGGAGAACTGCAGGGTGCCGACGTCGAGAACTACATGATGATCACCTCCAAGGCCGGAACCTGCGTGATGACCGCGATCGGCAGCATGGTCGACACCAATGTGACGTTGAACCTGGCGATGCTCACGCTCATGCAGAAGACCATCAAGGGAACCATTTTCGGCGGCGGCAACCCGTACTTCGACATCCCGCAGCTGCTGTCGATGTACAAGATCGGCAGGCTCAATCTCGACGACATGATCACCCGTCAGTACCGCCTCGAGCAGATCAACGACGGGTACAAGGACATGCTGGAGGGCCGCAACATCCGCGGTGTCATCCGCTACACCGACGAAGACCGAAGCTGACTCCACCGCGGAAGGCGAGATAACTGTGTCGGAGAACGCAATCGTCATGACGCCCGCCATGACCGCCTCCGAGGCGTCATGGCGGTGCGTGCAATCCCACGACCGCGACGGGTGGCTGGGGTTGATGGCCGACGACATCGTGATCGAGGATCCGATCGGCAAGACGATCACCAATCCCGACGGTCTGGGCGTGCATGGGAAAGACGCCGTCGCCGCCTTCTACGACACCAACATCGCCGCCAACACCCTCCGGGTCACCTGCGAGGAGACCTTCCCGTCGAGTTCACCCAACGAGGTGGCACATATCCTGGTGCTGCGCAGCGAATTTGATGGCGGCTTCACCAGCACCGTGCGCGGGGTGTTCTGCTACCG
>JBAXUD010000600.1:0-2047 GCA_037129875.1 Mycobacteriaceae bacterium | reverse complement strand
TGGAGTAGCCCCACTCGTTGTCGTACCAGGAGACCACCTTGGCCTGGTTGTCGATGACCTTGGTCAGCCCGGAATCGAAGATGGAGCTGTGCGGGTCGGTGACGATGTCGCTGGAGACGATCGGGGCGTCGTAGTACTTCAGGATGCCCTTCATCGGCCCTTCGGCCGCCGCCTTGAGCGCGGCGTTGATCTCCTCGACGGTGGCCGACTTGTTCAGCTCCACCGTCAGGTCGGTCACCGAGCCGGTGGGGATCGGCACCCGCAGCGCGTAACCGTCCAACTTGCCCTTCAATTCCGGCAGCACCAAGCCGATGGCCTTGGCCGCTCCGGTGGAGGTGGGCACGATGTTGATCGCGGCGGCGCGTGCGCGGCGCAGATCCCGGTGCGGGCCGTCCTGCAGATTCTGGTCGCCGGTGTAGGCGTGGATGGTGGTCATCAGGCCGCGCACGATGCCGAACTCGTCGTTCACCACTTTGGCAAGCGGCCCAAGGCAGTTCGTTGTGCAGGAGGCATTCGAGATGACCTTCTGGCTGCCGTCGTACTTGTTGTCGTTGACGCCCATCACGATCGTGATGTCCTCGTCCTTGGCCGGAGCCGAGATGATCACCTTCTTGACACCCGACTCGAGGTGGCCGTGCGCCTTGGCGTCGTTGAAATGGCCGGTTGACTCCACCACCACGTCGACGCCGGCGTCGCCCCACGGCAGTGCGGCGGGGCCGTCCTTGACCGCGAACGCCTTCACCTTGGCGCCGCCAATCACGATGGTGTCGCCATCGACCGACACCTCCACGGGCAGCCGGCCCAGGATGGAGTCGAACTTCAGCAGGTGGGCCAGGGTGCCGATGTCGGTCAGGTCGTTGACCGCCACGATCTCGATGTCTTTGGCCCTGCCCTCGGCCTGCTGGGTTGCCAGGGCCCGGTAGAAGTTGCGCCCGATGCGGCCAAAACCGTTGACGCCAACCCGGATCGTCACGTTCGTCTCCTCAACTCTGTCTTTCAGATGCTTAGCGAATGCCAACGGTCAGCCTAGTGCTGGCGCCAGCGAGGCGGGCAAGAACCGCCACGACCGCTTCGGCGCCCCGTCGGACGATGACACCGCGGCGTACCGTCGGGCTATGACGTTCTCGCTGCCGGTGGAGTTCGATGTGCGCAAAGTCCGCGAACGCCTCGGTCAGGGCATCTTCGCCATGGTCGCCGGGCCCGAGGGCCCGCGGCGGCGCGCCCGCATCCACGGCGCGGCCGGACCTCGCTGGTTCGCACCCGACCGCCCGATCCGGGAAGTGCATGCCGACGCGTCGATGTTCGTCGGCGGGTTGCGGGCCCTGTTGCTGCAGTCGCTGCACCCGCTGGCGATGGCCGGGGTGGCCGATCACTCCGACTACCGCGGCGACCCGTGGGGACGACTGCAGCGCACCAGCACATTCCTGGCGGTCACCACCTTCGGCACCGCCGGCGACGCGCAACGCGCGGTCGACAAGGTGCGCGGCATTCACCGGCGGGTGCACGGCGTGGCACCCGACGGCCGGCCCTACCGGGCCGACGACCCGCACCTGCTGGAGTGGGTGCACATCGCCGAAGTGGACAGCTTCCTGCTGGCCCACCGCCACTATGGCGCAAGGCCCCTCGACCAGGCCGGCCGGGACGGCTATGTGGCAGACACCGCGCGGGTCGCCGCCGCCCTGGGCGTGCTCGATCCGCCGCGCACCGAGGAGCAGCTTCGGCAGCGCATCGAGGATTTCCGTCCGGAGTTGAAGAGCACCGCGGCGGCCCGCGAGGCAGCCCGCTTCCTGCTTGTCACTCCCCCACTGTCGCTGCTGGCGCGGGCTCCGTACGGCGTGGTGGCCGCGACATCGGTGGCGATGCTGCCGTCGTGGGCCAGGCTTCCCCTACGACTGCCGTACCTGCCGCCGGTGGAGGCAACCGCGATCCGGGTCGCGGGGCGCGCGCTGGTGGGCGGGATCCGCTGGGCGATGTCGTCGCAGCCACTGCCCGAGGCTGCCGCCGGGTAGCTGCTGAACCCGCCTGCCTCGCTCCTCCTCCGCCTCGT
>JBAXUD010000060.1:0-12143 GCA_037129875.1 Mycobacteriaceae bacterium | reverse complement strand
AAGCCGAGGCCACCTATCTGATCACCGGGGGCCTCGGCGGGCTTGGCCGTGCGGTCGCCACCTGGCTGGTCGAGCAGGGCGCTCGGCACCTGGTGCTGATGGGACGCACTCCCCCCTCGGCCTCGGCGCAGCAGACACTCGACGCGCTACGCAGGGCCGGGGCGCACGTCGTGGTGGCGCAAGGGGACGTCGCCAGGGCGGATCACGTGGCGTCCGTGGTCGAGTCGATCCGTATGTCCATGCCGCCGCTGCGCGGGGTAGTGCACGCGGCGGGAGTGCTCGACGACCGCACCGTTGCCAACCTCGACCAGCGCCGGCTGCGGGACGTCATGGCGCCGAAGGTCGACGGCGCCTGGAATCTGCATGCGGTCACCCGAGACGCCGACCTGGACTTCTTCGTGCTGTTCTCGTCGGCCGCCTCGATGCTGGGTTCGCCGGGTCAGGCGCACTACGCCGCGGCGAACTCGTTCCTCGATGCGTTGGCGTGGCATCGGCGGGCCGAGGGTCGGTCGGCGCTCAGCATCAACTGGGGACCGTGGGCCGACGTGGGTTTGGTTACCCGGCCCGAGCAGGTGCGCCATCTCAGTCGGCATGGCATTGAGCCCATGTCGGTGCCCGATGGTGTCGCGACGTTGGCGCAACTGCTGCGAGATGACGCCACGCAAGCGGCCGTGCTCGACATCGACTGGGCGCGGTGGCGCTCGGGGCTGCCCCAGGGTGTGGAGCTGGCCCTGCTGGCGGACCTGGTTCCGGGGCACGACGAGTCGGCGGCAGGCGACGAGCGAGCAGCCTCGCTGGGCGAAGAGGTGCGCCGGGCGGCTCCCTCGCAGCGCAGGCAGTTACTCGAGTCCTACCTACGCGATCAAGCGGCGGCCAAGCTCGGCTTGGCGCCGGAGCGGCTCGCCCTCGATTCGCCCCTGAACAAGCTCGGCGCCGACTCACTGATCGCGATGGAACTGCGGACACAGATCGAACGTGATCTCGGCGTTGCCGTGCCCGTCATCGAGTTGCTCGACGGACCGAGCATCGCGACACTCGTCGGCCGGCTGGACGGGCGCCTCTCGGACCCGGGCCCGACCCTCGACCCGGTCCATGCGGCAATCCGCCCGTCTCCACTTCCCGAGATGCCACTTCCCGAGATGCCGGCACCGGACGATTCGGCCCGATGGATCGACCTGCTGGCCAAGGTGCCGGAGGTTTCGGACGCAGACGTCGACGTGCTGCTGCGCGAGCTTCTGGCCACGAGGGAGGTAGATAGCGATGGATAACCCGATCGACATCTCCGGTCTGTCCGCGCAGGAGAAGCGGGCCCTGCTCTCCCGCCTGCTCGTGGAGCAGGCCCAGGCTTCGGCCACGGCACATCCCTTGTCCTACGGCCAACGGTCCCTGTGGTTCCTCCACAACCTGGCACCGGCCAGCCCCGCGTACACCATCACCTACGCCGGGCGGATCACCGGTGACCTGGATGTGCCTGCACTGGAACGCGCCGCCCAGACGCTCGTCGATCGGCACGCGATCTTGTCCACCACCTATGCGGTGCGCGACGACGCGCCGGTTCAACTGGTCCACCCCAAATGGCCGGTGGGCATCGCTCGTCACGAGCTGGGACCCGACGAGGCCGAGTTGCGGGACTGGCTGCGCCGGGAGTCCAATCGCCCCTTCAACCTGCAGACCGGCCCGGTGTTCCGGCTGTCCTTGTTGCGGCGCAGTTCCGACGAACACGTCCTGGTTCTGGCGGTGCACCACATCGCCGTCGACTTCTGGTCGATCGACGTCATGCTCGACGAGCTGCGCCTGCTCTACGCGGCCGAACACGGCTCAGCGGCGCCGGCGCTGTGCCCGCAGCGCTACGTCGACTACGTCGACTGGCAACTGCACATGCTCGAAGGCGCCGAGGCCGACCGGCTGTGGGACTACTGGCGCCGGCAGCTGGCCGGTGACATCCCCAACATCCAACTACCCCTGGACCGTCCACGTCCGGCGGCGCAGACCTATCGCGGGGCCCTGCACCGCTTCACCCTCGACACCGGGCTGGGCGCGGCGCTGCGCGAGGTGGGGCGGCGCGCAGGCGCGACCCCCTATGCGACCTTCCTGGCTGCCTTCGCCGCACTGCTGCACCGGTACAGCGGCCAGGACGACTTCCTCATCGGTTCACCGTTCGGCTGTCGGGACAGGCCGGAGCTCGAGGGACTCGTCGGCTATATCGCCAACCCGGTGGTGCTGCGCGCCGACGTGCACGGCGACCCGACGTTCACGTCCTTGCTGAGCAGGATCAAGGACACGGTTCTGGGTGCACTCGCGCACCAGGACTACCCCTTCGCGTTGCTCGTCGAGCGGCTCCGCCCGGCTCGTGATCTCAGCCATACGCCGCTGTCCCAGGTGTCGTTCGCCTGGGAACAGCCGCGCCGCTTCCAGGACGGCCCGGGCGCTGGCGGCGGACCGGCCGGGCTGAACCTGACGACGGTGCACATCGGCCAGGGCGGGGCGCCCGTCGACCTGATGATGCAGGTGGGCGATGCTGACGGCGAGTTCACCTGCGTCTTGCAGTACAACACCGACCTCTTCGACGACGCGACCATCGAGGGCGTGGCCCGGCACTTCGTGACGCTGTTGCGCGGCATCGTTGCCGACCCGGACAGCCGCGTGTCGGAGCTGCCGTTGCTGACCGATGCCGAGCGCAGCGAGCTGGCCGAGTGGAATGACACCTCGGTCGGCTACGACGCTGCCGAGTGCATTCACGACATGGTGGCCGCGACCGCTCGACGCACCCCGGATGCCACCGCGGTCTGGTTCGAAGCGCACGACATGACGTATCGCGAGATGACGTATGCCGAGCTCGACCGAAGGGCCGACGAACTGGCGTATCGGTTGCAGGGTCTCGGTGTCGGAGCCGGCAGCATCGTCGCGGTGCTGATGGACCGCTGCGACGACCTCGTCGTGGCCTTACTCGGCGTGCTCAAAGCCGGTGGCGCGTTCATGCCGATCGATCCGGCGCAACCGATCAATCGGATCGCCTCGGTCTTGGCCGGCGCGCCGGGAGTCGCGGTCTGCATTACTCACCAGCGCCATCTGCAACACCTGCACGGGTTTGCCGGTCATCGGCTGAGCCTCGACCAGCAGACCGCCCCGACGGCCCGTGAAGCCGTCCCGTCAGTCGCCGACGTCACGTCGTTCAGCCCCGCGTACGTCGTGCACACCTCCGGCTCCACCGGCGCGCCGAAGGGGGCGGTCAATACCCATGGCGGACTGCGCAACTATCTGCTGTGGATGGCCGATACCTACCGGTTGACCAGCGACGACAGGGTGCTGCACCACACGCCGGTGACCTTCGACGCCTCGCTGGCGGAGATCTTCCTGCCGCTGGTCCTCGGGGCTCGGCTCGTCATCGCGCGTCCCGAGGGCCATAAGGATGTCGGCTACCTGGTCCGCACCATCGCTGAGCAGTCCGTCACGCAGGTGGTGCATGTCGTGCCGTCGATTCTGCGCGCCATGCTGGCCGAGCCGGCCATCGCGCTATGCACCGCGCTGCGTCGGGTGTCCTGCGGTGGCGAGGTGCTGCCATACGAAGTCGTCCAGCGCTTCTGGGCCACGTTGGATGCCGAGTTGTGGAACGAGTACGGCCCCGCTGAGGCCGCGATCACCACCACTGCTTTTCACTGCGAGCGGGCGACGTCCGGCCCTCCCGTCCCGATCGGGCGACCCATCGCCAACGTCACCATCCACATCGTGGACGCGCACCTGCAACCGGTGCCGGTAGGGGTGCCGGGCGAACTGTTGATCGGCGGAGCCGGTGTGGGCCGCGGATACCTCAACCAGCCCGTCGCGACCGCCGCCAGATTCATCGCCATCCCATTCACCACGGACCCGTCCGCCCCTTCCGACCGGCTGCTGTACCGGACTGGTGATCTCGCGCGGTACCTGGCAGGCGGCACCATCGAGTATCTCGGACGCCTCGATGACCAGGTGGAGATCCACGGCGTGCGGATCGAGCCGAGCGAGGTCGAGGCGGCACTGGACAAACACCCCGGCGTCCGGGAGAGCGCGGTGGTCGCCGGAACCGACGGCCGCGGCAACACCCTGCTGGTCGCGCACTTCGTGGGGTTCTCCGAACCCGCCCCGAGCACCGCCGAGCTGCGCCGGTTTCTGCTGGATTGGCTTCCCGCGGCAATGGTGCCGGCCCTCTTCACACCCACCGACGCCCTGCCACGTACGTCGGGCGGGAAGGTGGACCGTCGGGCTTTGGCGTCGGCGGTCGACACCTCGCCTGTGCAGGAATCGGTCTTCGTGGCTCCACGGACGCGTGCCGAGCAGGTCCTCGCCGAGATCTGGCGCGAGGTGCTCGAGGTCGACCGGGTCGGTGTCCATGACGACTTCTTCGCGCTCGGTGGCTGCTCCACTCAGAGCCTGCAGATCTCGATGCGTGCGAACGCCGCTGAACTGCCGCTGCGGCCGGAGTCGGTGTTCCTGTTCGGCACCATCGCCGAGCTGGCCGCCGAGTACGGCCAGGCCGTCCGGGAGGAGCTCCGGGTGATGGCGGAGGACGCTCCAGAACTCGCTGCTGCGGCTACACACCTCAATGCCAATCAGGTCAATGCCAATCAGGTCAATGGCAATCAGGTCATCGTCCCCGGCGCCGCCAACGACCTCTTCCCCGCGCCCGGTCCTGCGGTGGCCGGCCACCCGGGCGGCCAGCAGCCGGGAAACACGGTGATGGAAAGCATCGGCACCTACCTGCCCGCCGCGATGGTGTCGACCGACACCGTCCTGGCGGGATGTGTCAATCCGATCGGGATTCCGTTGGAACGCCTGACTGGTATCAAGCATCGGCGGGTGGCCGGGGACCGCGAGTTCTCGATCGACCTTGCCAGGAATGCGGCGGCTGACTGCCTGGCCCGATCGAGCTACGGAGCCGAGGAGATCGATCTGATCATCTCCTGCAACATCTCCCGGTACGACGGACCGGCTCACAAATTCACGTTCGAGCCCAGTACCGCAGCGCGGCTGCGGGACCAGTGCGGTCTGACGAACGCGCTTGCCTTCGACCTGACCAACGCGTGCGCGGGCATGTTCACCGGAATCACCGTGGCCGACGCGTTCCTGCGGACGGGACTGGTCCAGCGCGCCATGATCGTCAGCGGCGAGTACATCACTCACCTCACCGCCACCGCGCAGCAGGAGATCGAGGGACCGATGGATTCGCGGCTGGCCTGCTTGACCGTTGGCGACGCGGGCGCCGCGGTGATACTCGAACGCGGTTCAGGAGATCGCGTGGGCTTTCACGATCTCGACATGGCCACGCTCAGCAAGTACAGCAACCTTTGCATCGCCAAGGCGAGCAGCGGGGCGCACGGCGGCGCCATCATGCTGGTCGACTCCATCGCCGCGACCGCTGCGGCGGTCAAGCGTTCGGTGCCCTATGTGGTCTCCACCATGATGCGGCATGGATGGCGGCCCGAGCATTGCGACCACATCCTGATGCACCAGACGTCGGAGGCTTCACTGAACGACGCGGTCATCGCGGTGAACCGCATGTTCGGCTACACCGCGGCCCACCCGGGCAACGTCATCTCCAACCTGGCAGAGCGCGGGAACACTGCCAGCACAACACATTTCGTGGCACTCAGCGATCACATCCGCGGCAACCGGATCAAATCCGGCGACAACGTGGTCTTCGGCATCAGCGGCTCCGGTGCGACCGTCGGCGCCGCGCTCTACACGTTCGATGACCTGCCCGACCGGCTGCGCAGGGGTCCGGATCCCCAGCGCAGTGCCAGACGCCCGGTCGGCGCACGTTCGACCCCACCACCAGCGGTGCCCCGTGTCGCGATCAAGGGTGTCGGTATTGCCGCCGCGGAGCAGTCCGGGCCGCCACGTGCGGTCGACCTCGCCGCGCAAGCCGCCGCGGCGTGCCTGAACGCCAGCGGCCTGGACAAGGCAGCGCTCGGTCTGATCATCCATGCCGGGATCTACCGGGATGACTTCGTCTGCGAACCGGCCATCGCAGCGCTCGTCGCAGGCGAGTTGGGGATCAATGGCGACATCGAGACGCCGGACGACCCCAAGACCCTTGCCTTCGACGTGCTCAACGGCGCCGTCGGATTCCTCAACGCGTGCCATGTCGCCGTCCACATGATCGGTGCCGGTAAGGCCGAGCACGCGATGGTCATGGCCTCAGAAGTCGAGAACAACACCCCGGGCGGCGACCACCCGCCGTACGGCCTGAACGAGACAGGGTCGGCGTTACTTCTCGGGAGCACCGGCGGCACAGCGGGTTTCGGCCAGTTCGTCTTCCACCACCGTCCCGAGAACGCCGAGGCGCTGGCTACCTACATCCGGAACGAGGACGGGCATAGCTGGCTGCAGATTGACCGTGACCCGAAGCTGACGACGCATTACCTCGACGCGATCCCCGCCGCCGTCGAGGAACTGTTGAGGCTGGAGGGACTGGAACCCGCCGATATCGCTGCGGTCTTTCCGCCCCACCTGGCCGCGCCGGACCTCACCGAAATGGCTCGGCGCATCAACATTCCGAGAGCTCGGTTGGTCGAAGTCGCCGCCGATGCCGACCTGTTCACCTCGTCGGTGCCGTATGCGCTGGACCATGCGTGGAAGCACCAGCAGGTAAAGCCCGGCGACATCGGGTTGATCGTGAGCGTGGGCTCAGGCATTCAGGTCGGCTGCGCGACCTATCGCTTCTGACGTCCGCCCGACCCGCTGGGCGCTGAGCCGAACCGGGGTTACTCGTCGCGCAGTGCGGCCGACGGTGCAGTTTGGGTGCTCCTCCACGCGGGGATGAGCGCCGCGAGTATCGCCGCCGTGATCGCGAGGCCGGCATACAGAAGTGCTTCTGACAGTGGGAATACCAACGGGCTATCCGAACCCACGTTCACGATTGCCGCTCGTCGAACCGCTTCGAGGATCGCAACTGACAGTGCAGCACTGAACATGGCGCCCACTGCGCTGGCGATGACGGCCTCCACCGCCGTCACCGCGAAGACCCTGCCTCTGGTGGCGCCTAGCACCTGGATCAGGGCGATTTCGCGTCGGCGGCGCAGACCGGTCAGCAGCAGCGTGGAGGACACCGATATGAAGGCGATGGCCAGGAGTCCGAATTTCAATGTGTTCAGCGGCGCGAGGAATCGGGCCTCGCCGCTGGCGACGGCGTTCTCGTACCCGGCGGCGTCGGTGGCCTGGACCGGCTGGTTGAACCCATGGGAGCCAATCTCTGCGCCAAGCTTCTGCACCGACGATCCGGCCGCCGGTTTGAGGAACACCAACGCCGCCGGCTGAGGACCGAAAATCTTCTCGGCGAGCCTGTAGGACATCTGTATCCTGCGGCCACCCACCTCGGGAGTCGCCAGAATCGTGCCGACTACTATCTTCTCGGCTCGGGCCCCGCTGCCGAGGAGCAGCGTGTCGCCGACGCGAATACCGCTCTGGCGGGCCAGAATTCCGCCGAGGATCAATTGGTCTGCCTCAACGCTCTGCTGTGGGGGCTGACCGGCGAGCACCGGGAATGGAAAGGTCGGCCGATCCTCGGCACGCACGAATGCCAACGATCCATTCGGCAGGGTGGTCTCGATTTCCGCCAGTCGCTCGACCGTGCCCACCCCCGGCAAGGTCACCAGTTTGGCCATGGTGTCCGGGGAGAACCTGGCATCCATCGACCCGAAATCGGTGAACTGCGTGGTGGTGAGGACCAGACGATCGGCTGCCTGTGCACGCGCCACGTCGGCGACGCCGCGGTTGATCGCTACGAGGAAGCCGGAGAGCAGGACCGCGACCGCTACCGGCACGGCGACGGCGCCGGCGATGGCGGTGGTCCGCGATCCATTGGCGCGCAGGCCGCTAAGAGCCACGGTGAGCGTTGCGCTATGGGCCCGGTGGGGTCGCGGCTTGATCGACGTGATCGCCTGGGCACTCAGATAAGCTGCGGCCGAGAGCAATCCGACAACGGCAACTACGACCGCGACGTTGGTGACGGTAGCCTGCCAGGGTTGCAGACCCCCGGATCTGGTGGCCAATGTCGCGGCGGTAACTCCGCCGAAACCAAGGACGAGCAGCGCGAGCGCCTTCGGCCAGATGCCTCCTGGCTTGGCGTTCTCTTGGGCGGCTCGCCCCGAGAGTTCGGTCGCTATTGCGGTTTTGGATGCCGACAGGCTTGGGAGGATGGCAGCGAGCACCGCCAGCAGCACCCCGGTAACCAGCCCCACCGCGATGACACCGGAATTGATCACGACCGGGACGTTGACTCCGAGGAACTGTTGGGTCAGCTCACTGGCAGCGGCAACTACCGGCCGCGCGATGACGATGCCGAGCGCAATGCCGATGACGGATCCGAGTACTCCGAGCAGGGCCGCCTCAAACAGAAAGCCGCTGACGGCCGTCAGCGGCGATGCGCCGAGGGCAGCTGCGATCGCGATTTCGCGTCGACGTTCTTCGACGGACATGCGCGTGATCTGAGCGATCAGGATGACGCCCACCCCGACCGCGATGAGAGCGAAGATCCCCAGCAGGGGCAGGAGCACGGTGTTGACGTCGAAGCCACGGGCGGGCTCCTCGCGGGTCAGTACCCGGAGGCCGGGGCCCAGTCGGTCGGCGAGGCGCGCTCTGACCTCCGATGGGCTGGTGTTGTCGGCCACTTGCACGTAGACGATGTCGACCTTGTCGGCTCGGGCGAACTGCGCCTTGGCGATGCTCAGCGGCAACACGATCACGCGTCCGCTGTTGACGGTGTCCAGATCTGAGATCGGTTGCAGCGCAGGGATCGATAGGTCTCCGACGTCGGTCGCCAGTGTTGGTGTCGGACCCAACGATCCGAGGAGAGTCGTCGACGTCGCCATCATCGGGGGTTCTCGCTGGCCGGGTTGGCATACCTTCGGGCCGACGATCCACCGGGCTGAACAGTCGATTCCCAGGGCCAATACGAACGTGTCGCGGCCACCGCTGCGCAGCAGGGTCACTGCGCGAATGACCGGTACCGTCGCCGCCACGCCTGGCACCTGGCGGGCGATGTTGATCACGGCCGGATCGATGCCACCCCGCGTCGCGGCGCCGACGATGCGCAGCGGGGCTGGGCCGGCAATGCGGTAACCGACATCGTCGACAGCGGTGCTCACGCTGGTGGATTCGATCAGCACGGCGACGACGACGGCCACCCCGCCGCCGAGCGACAGCGCGGCCAGCAACGCCCGTAGCATGTGGCGGCGAATGGCGCGGAGATTGATGATCCGCACCACGCTCAGCGTCGCGGCTACGTGTGCCTGCGCCATTGCTAAGCCGAGATATTCGGCTGTATCGCACCGCTGTCAGTCTCTACGCGGCCGTCGAGAAGCGAAATGAGTCGAGGGGCGTCGCCGGCGATCGACTGATCGTGAGTCACCAGGACGATCGTCTGGCCTGACGCATTGAGGCTCTCCAGCGCCTCGATGACCTTGCGCCCGTTCTCCGTATCGAGATTGCCGGTGGGCTCATCGGCCAGTACCACATCCGGCGTCCTGAACAACGCTCGTGCGATCGCGACCCGCTGCTGCTCACCGCCCGACATCTCCGCGGGTACGCGCTTGGCGAGTGCGGCGACTCCGAACTGGTCCAGCAGTGCAATCGCCCGGTCGTATGGCACCCGACCGGACTCACCTGCCAACAGCCCGGGAAGCATGACGTTCTCGACCGCAGACAACCCGGCCAGGAGATTGAACGACTGGAATACGTACCCGATCGTGCTACTGCGGATGCCGGCCAGCTCCCGGCGGGACAGCTTGCCCACACTCTTCTGGTTGAGCAGAACGTCACCACTCGTCGGAGGCTCCAGCAGCCCGAGAATGCTCAACAACGTCGACTTCCCCGAACCCGACGGCCCGACGAGTGCCACGAACTCGCCCGGAAATATTTGCAGATCAATGCAGTTGAGGATGGGCGTCGCCGCGGCGCCGCGGCCAAACGACTTGCAGAGCTCGCGAGCTTCGAGAACAGCCGTGACAGAAGCTTCGCCACGGCCTTCTTCCACGGCGTCATCCTAGGGCGCACCGGTGTGGCTCTGGCAGGAAACCCGAGACGATGCACGCCGAACCCTGCAGCGCACGCCGGTACATTGTCAACGTGGTATATGCAGTCGAAAGGACGACCATGTCGTCTGCGGCACTGATATGCCTGGTGCTGTCGGGGGTCCTGTTCACGTCCGGATGCGCCGGGCATGACCATGGCGGTTTCTACGTGGCGACCCCATCTATCGGCAGGCCACCGAACGACACCGATTCACATGCCGGAGCGCTCGATGCAGCAGACCCCCTGCCGGCCCTGGACCCGCGATTGGCCGCGGTCACCTCGTTGGCGATGCGCATTACCTACACGTCTACCTCGGGCATCAACGACAGCGACCACAAAGTAACCGGAGCGGTGTTCGCGCCGAAGGGCAAACCCCCGCCGGGAGGTTGGCCGATGGTGGCCTTCGGTCATCGAGCGACCGGCATCCGGTCGGAGTGCGCACCGTCGTTGTCGCCCACATTGATGGGCGACTCCGCCGCAGTCGCAGAACTGGTCACGGCCGGCTTCGTTGTCGCCGTCCCCGACTACCAGGGGCTCGGCCTCAACACGATGTATCACCCCTTTCTGGACTCCACCACTGAGGCCTACAACCTGATCGATTCGATGAGCGCGATTCGTGGGGTGGTACCCGATACCTCCGACAAATGGGTTGCCTTCGGGATCGGGCAGGGCGGACAAGCGGCATGGGCGGCCAACGAATTGGTGGCCAACCATCGGATGGGGCTGAATCTGATCGGTGCGGTAAGCGCCGCACCCCTTGCCGATATCACCGGGCTGGCCGATGCGGCGGCCGCCGGCGCTTTGACGACGGATCAGAAACTGACGCTCGTATCCTTCCTTGCTGCTCTTAAGAACATCTACGGCGCCGACGTCGATCTCGACAAGTATCGACGCGGCGCCGCGCAGGAGCATTGGGACGCACTGTTGGCGTGTGGCACGAAGTCGCGTGACGAACGCAGGATGCTCGCCAGTCAGATCAGCGCGGACGACCTGCGCCCCAGCAGCTCTGACGCGGTGGCCAGCCTCCGCGGGTTCCTGCAGAAAACGGCGCTGCCCCAAGGGCCCACGGGTGCACCGATGCTGGTCATCTATGGCGGACGGGACCCGGTGGTCCCACGCGCATGGACCGATCACGCACTCAATCGAGCTTGCAAGATGGGTGACGTAGTCCAGATCGAGTTTCAACCCGACGGCGGTGGAGATGATGTCGGCATGGCCAGCGCGCTGGGGTGGATCAACGATCGAGTGAAAGCGATTCCACCCCGCGACGACTGCGAATCCCTCACCGTTGCCGATGAGCCACCCCGGGCCGGCGGATGACGACTCACTTATCAGCGCAGTCCGTCTCATTGCTGCACGGGTGGTTTCCGGTCACCGTGCAGGTGATCGCAGCGGCGATCCTGGTGTTGGCGCTGGGATGGCGGTCACGCCGTTGGAGTCTGCGCTGGCTGCCCATCGCGCTGCTTGTCGGTGTCGGCGCCGCGCTGTTTCTCTATTGGTATGTCGGGTACCAAGGCTGGTCCGGTCAGCCCGCCCCGTGGGGGTTGTGGATATGGATCGCTCTCACCGCGATCGCCGGTGTCGTTTTGCTTGCGGGTTGGCGCAACACTCGATTGTGGCAGCGCGGTGTGTCTGTTCTGGCGATACCTCTCTGCATGCTGTCGGCGGCTTTGGTGCTCAACCTCTGGGTCGGCTATGTGTCGACGACAGCCGCTGCCTGGAACCTCCTCACCGGCGCCCCGCTCGGTGGCCAGATCGACGCCAAAACCTTTCGCAAGATGCGGGACACGGGCGAAATGCCGATCAACGGGACCGTCATGGCGGTGACGATCCCCGACGACGCATCGGGATTCAAGCACCGTGACGAACTGGTGTACCTGCCTCCCGCGTGGTACGCGACCAATCCACCGCCGGCGCTGCCGGTCGTGATGATGATCGGCGGCGAGTTCGGTCATCCCGCTGACTGGCCCAGCGTTGGCGCACAGAAGGTACTCGACGACTTCGCGGCGTCCCATGGTGGCAACGGCCCCGTCGTCGTGTGGGTGGACCATAGCGGTGCGTTCGCGAACGACACCGAATGCGTCAACGGTACTCGGGGC
>JBAXUD010000006.1:0-22089 GCA_037129875.1 Mycobacteriaceae bacterium | reverse complement strand
GTCGTTCCGCTCGCTGCGCGAGACACTGCGGGCGGCGCGCACCGGCCGCCTCGACACCGCCC
This sequence comes from Mycobacteriaceae bacterium, assembly GCA_037129875.1. Taxonomy (GTDB): domain Bacteria; phylum Actinomycetota; class Actinomycetes; order Mycobacteriales; family Mycobacteriaceae; genus Mycobacterium. Next base: position 22,027 of record JBAXUD010000006.1, on the reverse strand, counting down.
GGGTGATCGACTCGACCGTGGAAATCCTCACCGCCAGCGTCACCCAACAACGCGAGCACTGGCGGTTCATCAGCCGGGAGCGATCCAGCGGCGTCACGGTGCTGCGTTACGCGATCCGCACCGAGATCCGCTTGATCACCTCGGAACTGGCCACCGACCTGGCTCGCTTTCCCCAAATGCGCGATTGGAGCACCGAGGATCTGAACATCCTGGCGGGCCTGTTCGTCAATTCGATGATCATCATCGCCGAGGCACTCGAGGACGCCGCAGACTCACCGGCGGTCGAGGAGATCACCCGCACGGCCACCAAACAACTACGAATGGTCGTCGTCGGCATCGCCGGCTGGCGCAGCGACCCGGCCAACTGACCCGGCCCTACGAACAGCGCGGGATGCTCCCAGCCATTGCGCCGCAGAAGTCGCCCTGGGTTCCATCGGAATCTTCTATCGCCTGTCCATCGACGTAGCTGCCCGATCCGTCGACGCTCCCAGCGCCGGTGTAGTCCTCCACACCCGGTCCCTGTCCATCGACGGCACCGATGGTGCTCCCACTGAGTTGACCGTGTTGGATGCCGTCACAGTCGACGGAAGCGGTGCCACTGGCGGTGACGCATCCGGCATTGGCCGTACCGATTGCGGAGGTGCCACCGATGGTGGCGGCGCCGACCACAAGAAGGGCGGTGAACCCGTAACGGAGTCCCGCGAGGTGCCCCTTGGAGATCGCTACCTGACGGCTCATGGGATACGCCCCTTTGTCTGCCGCTCCGTAGCGGACGGTTCCTGCCTGGTGGACATCAAATCGTAACTCAGGCTATGACTCATGTTACTCCTAGTACCATCGTGGTGCCGCGGGCCGCCGGGTGGAACCCACTCCGCGTGCATATCTTCGGCAATAGCCTGAACCGATGCGCAACCCGCATGCCGGTGAGCCCTTCACCGACTCCGATGACGAGCTCGCGACCGCACTCAACGATGTGTCGGTGCCGGCGCTGCTGCTGTCATGCGTGCACATGACCGATGACGAGGCCGTGCGCCGCGCCATTCTCGACGGCCCCCTGCGGCCCGCCGGCATCTTCCTCAACGAGGTGCAGGGGTTCATGTCCGAGCAGGACAAGGCCGCTGCCCGCGCACTGGCCCTCGATGTCATCCGGGACTACCGCGACCGCGGCTGCCCCGAACCGGCTGCGATCGATCCTGGGCTGCTGCACCGGATGATGAATTGGATCGTCGCCGGCGAGGTCGCCGACGAGTACGTGCCGATGATGCTCGAGGAGATGGAACTCGACGGCCACGATGCCCGCGACGACGCGCTTGCCTCCGATCCGCGCGACCGGTCCGGCTTTCCGGTGATCGTGATCGGCGCCGGGCAGTCCGGACTGCTGGCGGCCATCCGGCTCAAGCAGGCCGGCATGCCGTTCACCGTGCTCGAGAAGAATGCGGGTGTCGGCGGAACCTGGTGGGAGAACAGCTACCCCGGCGCCCGGGTCGACGTCGGCAACCATTTCTACTGCTACAGCTTCGAACCGGCCGACCACTGGACGGAGTTCTTCGCCCGTCAACCGGAGTTGCAGGCCTACTTCTCCGACGTGGCCGACCGGCACGGCCTGCTCGACCACATCCGCTTCGACACCGCCGTCACCCGAGCCGCCTGGGACGACGAGACCTGCACCTGGGCGGTCGACGTCCGAGACGCCGGCGGAAAGTCCGAAACACTGCGGGCGCGGGCGGTCATCTGCGCCGTCGGCCAGCTCAACCAGCCGTTCATCCCCGACATCCCCGGTGCGGCCAGCTTCACCGGATCCGCCTTCCACACCGCCCGCTGGGATCATGACGTCGACCTCACCGACCGGAACGTCGTGATGATCGGCGCAGGCGCAAGCGGCTTCCAGATCGCGCCGGCGATCGCCGACACCGTCGGTCAGCTCACGATCTTTCAGCGCACCGCCCAGTGGATGTTCCCCAATCCCGACTACCACACCGCCGTCGGGCCCGGAATGCGCTGGGCCCTGCGGCATCTCCCGTTCTACGGTCGCTGGTACCGCTTCCTGGTCTTCTGGCCCGGCTGCGACACCGGGCTGGCGGCGGCGAAAGTCGACCCGGCGTGGCCGGATCAGCACAGGGCGGTCAGCCAGGCCAACGACCTGGCCCGCATGATGTTCACCCAGTGGATCACCAGCCAACTCGACGGTGATGAAGAACTGGCCGCCAAGGTGATCCCGGACTATCCGGCCACCGGCAAGCGCACGCTGCAGGACAACGGCAGCTGGCTGCGGACGCTGCGGCGGGACAACGTCGAGTTGGTGCGGTGCGGCGTCGACCACATCGAGACCGGCGCCGTCGTCGACAACGACGGCAACCGCCACCCCGCCGACGTTCTGTTGTACGCCACCGGTTTTCGGGTCAATGACTTCCTGGGATCGCTGAATGTCACCGGTCGCGGGGGGGCCGACCTGCATCGGATGTGGGGCGAACGCCCGGCGGCGTACCTGGGGATCACGATCCCCGGATTCCCGAACTTCTTCTGTATGTACGGTCCCGGCACCAACCTGGCCAGCGGTGGCAGCCTGATCTTCCACTCCGAGTGCCAGATTCGCTACATCATGGGCTGTCTCGACGTGCTCCTTGCGTCGGGCCAGACGGCGATGGAGCCGCGGATCGACCGCTACGACGACTGGTATGCCCGAACCCAGGCCGAGATGCACACCATGGTGTGGTCGCAGCCGAGCATCGCCCATAGCTTCTACAAGGACGCCCGGGGCGTGGTGCACTCGCTGAGCCCGTGGCGGCTGGTGGACTACTGGACCTGGACGCGATCGGTGGACCTCGACGATTTCGTGCTGAGCTAGTGCCGGCGGTTAGCCGGCCGGCCGACGGGTTCGTCGGCAAGGTCAAGGATCTGACCGGCCCTGGCCTCACCGACCAGTTCGGCGCCATGTGTACCGACCTGGGGGCTTCGGTGCGGGCTGCCGACGGCCATCTGGTGTCGGTGTTCGGCGACACGTTCTCCGGCAACCGGGTCGGGTCGGGGGACTGGCGCTCGCCGGTGATCCTGATCGGCACCGGTGATGCCACCCACCCCATCGTCTATCGCAAGGCCGGCGGCACCGATACGCGCTACGCGCGTCAACTGTGGCACTACCAGCACCGGCACACTCCGGGCCTGCTGCGCCGCGGGATCAGCACCGTCATCCCGTCCGATCTGCTTCGCGTAGGTGACACGCTGTACCTGCACGCAATCGTCAACCAGGGCTTCGGCAACGTGGTGTGGACCGAGATCTGGTGTTCCGACGACAACGGCCTGTCCTGGCACAACCTCGGCAAGCCGGCGAAGTTCCCGGCCGGCCTCTACAGCGGGCATGCCCAATGCTGGACCTGGGACTACGACCCCGACGACGGCTGGGTGTACATCGTCTCGACCGGCTTTCAGCGCAATAAGGGGCTGATCCTGCGGCGGGTGCGCCCGGAGCACATCGGTGACCAGTCCCGTTACCTGGCGTGGGCCGACGGCGCGTGGGGCGAGGAGGCGTCGGTGATCACGCCGTCCGGGGAGACCTGGGGCGAACTGTCGCTGCGCCGACTCGATTGCGGCACATGGATTCTCGGCGGGTTCCTGTCGTCGGGGTATGCCCTTGGCTACCGCGTGATCGCCTCGCCCACCGCCGACCTGAGTCGCGCACCGGTGCAACGGCCGGTGCTGGGCTGTGCCTGGGACGACGAGGACCACGACGGCTGCCAGGTCGCGCAACTGTACGGCGGATACGTGCTGCCCGGCAGTCGGCTCGATGTTGCCGGCGGTGTGGGACTGGTTGTGTCGCAATGGAATACCGCCCGGGGGTGGCCCTACCGGGTCATGCAGTTCCGGGTGACGCTGAGGAGTGCCCCGGCCGACACGATCGAGATCTGACACACCCTCATCGTGGCGTTCTCCACATCCGCCCTACCGTGGCCTCCGCCACATCCGCCCTACCGTGGCCTCCGCCACATCCGCCCTATCGTGGCCTCCGCCACATCGGCCAGAGCGACGGGCCCCCGCCCGGGATGACGATCTCGCCCGTCACCTCGAACCCGAACCGCATGTAGTACCCGATGTTGTCGGGATTGCTGGACTCCAGGTACGCCGGGGCGCCCTCGGCATCACAGCGGTCCAGTCGGGACCGCATCAGCGCATTGCCATAGCCACCACCCCGCACGGCGGTATCGCTGCCGATCATCGCCAGATACCAGTGCGGCTCCTCGGGGTGGGCGGCCTTCATCTGATCGCCCAGCGCGCGGGCCACCCCCAGCCGGCCACGGAACGCCCGGACCACCGCCGGCAGCATTGCAATCTGTTCCCGCGGTTGTTGACCCCAGTGGCCGGGCGGATCCCACAGCGCTGCGGCACCGACACCGGAGTCGGATCCCGCCACCTCGACACCTCCGCCGGCCAGGAAATGATGGCGGGTCACCGCGCCGAAGAAGCCTGGCAATGCCGCGCTGCGCTTGCCGGCATCCGGCTGCAGCCAGGCCATCACCGGGTCCTCCCGAAATGCCCGGCCCAGCACTTGCGCCAGAGCCGGTACATCGGTCCTGCGCGCCGGGCGCACGTCGATGGGCATCGCGGCCAGGCTAGCGTGCCGCAGTCAGCTGAGCAGGGTGGTCACCCCCAGCGTGATGACGCACACCACCACGACGGCGGTGGTCAGTCCGTAGACGATCGTGCCCGCCCGTCCGGTTGCGAACCGTCCCATCAGGTCGCGGTCACGGCCGATGCCCACCATGGCGAGCAGCAAGGGGATCAGCAGAACAGCGTTGAGCACCTGGGTGCCGACCAGGATCGTCACCAGTGGCGCGTTGGGTGCCAGCACCAGTGCGGTGCCGATCAGGGTGATGATCCCGTAGGTCATATAGAAGGTGCGGGCCTCGCGATAGGGGTCGTCGATGGCCGCTTCCAAGCCGGCGTATTCGCACACCGAGTACGCGGTGGACAGCGGCAGGATCGAGGCGGCCAGGATCGACGCCCCGATCAGCCCGACGGCGAAGAGGCGCGAGGCCGCCTCCCCGGCCAGCGGCTGCAGTGCGACGGCGGCGTCGGCGGCGTCGGTGATGCTGCGGCCGTCGCGGTGCAGGGTGGCCGCGCAGGCCACGACGACGAAGAACCCGATCACTCCGGTGAGCACCGCCCCGGTGATCACGTCGATGCGCTCCAGCTTCAGATCCTCCACGCGCAGTTTCTTGTCCACGGCGTAGGACTGCATGAACGACAGGCCCCACGGCGCCAGCGTCGTCCCCAGGGTGGCGGTGACGATCGCAATCGCCTCTCCGGTCAGCGGCATGGTGGGCACCACCGTGCCGCGCAGTGCCGCACCCCAGTCGGGGTGCGCCATGAAGCCCGATGCGATGTAGGCCAGAAACACCGTGGACAGCAGCAGCAGGAGCCGTTCCACCCGGAGGAAGCTTCCGCGCAGAACCAGCAGCGACACGGTGACCGCCGCCACCGGGACGCTGAGGTACCGGCTGATCCCGAATAACTCGAAACCTGCTGCGATACCGGCGAATTCGGCGCACGTGGTGCCGATGTTGGCGACCACCAGTGCGGTCAGCACCGCGCCGCCGATCCCGACGCCGTAGCGCTGGCGCACCAGCCCGATCAAACCCTGTCCGGTGACCACACCCATCCGGGCAGCCAGGCCGTGGAAGATCACCAGCGCCACCGTCGAGAGCATCAGCACCCACAGCAGCTGGTAGCCGTGGTCTGCCCCCAGCACGGAATAGGTGGTGATACCGGCCGGGTCGTCGTCGGACAGCCCGGCCAGCAGACCCGGGCCCAGCACGGCCAGCAGCGCGGTCAGCCGGGTTCGGGACCGCCCGTTCAGTACCGTCACGCGCCCGGCCAGTTCAGGTGCCGGCGCGCCGACACGCTCGACCGCAGGAAGCGCCGGCCGAGCAGTGCGGGGGTGCGGGCCAACCGGCCTCGCCAATGCGCGGCATGCTCAGCGGGCATGGCGGCGACGATGCGGGCGGAATGGGATTCCCCCATCGCGCGCAGCACCCGTTCACCGACGTCCGGGTCGGCTGAGCGAACGGCCTCGGCGGCGACGGAGGGCTCCTTGGCCGCCAGGATCTCCCCGGCCGATTCGGTGTCGACCCGGCTCACCAAGGCAGCCAGGGACCTGGCATCCAGCCGGTGAACGGCCGAACGGGGTGTCGCGAGCTGGACCTGGTGACCGCGCTCGGAGGTCAGGTGGAGCTCCGACCAGGCCACCATGTCCTCGCCGGCGGACCCACCGCCCAGCCGCAGTCGGCGCAATACACCGCTGAATCCGACTTCCACACCGAGGGCTTCCAGGCGGCCGGACGGAGTGCGGGCGAGCAGCACGTCGGCGACCCGGGCCAGCCGCTGGCCGGCGACGTCGACGATCTGGGTGTCCAGCACATCCCGCTTGAGCAGAATCTCGTCGGCCGCCAGGGCCTCGGACAGCGCCGGCGTCTCGAACCGCGGAAATTCCGCGGCGCGGACCCCCAACGTCACGTGGTCGCTGCCGAAGATGGTGACCTCGCACGGCAGCACCAGGGCAGGTGCGTTGGGCCGGGTCACGACCAGTTGTTCGACCACGGGCCGCTCCGCGTGCAGGCGAATGGAAAGGTCCGCCAGCCGGCCGATCCGCCGGCCGTCGGCGGTCTGCACCTCCCGGCCTATGAGACGGCTGAGCAGGAGCACGCGACCCAGCATGCCGCATTCACCTGTGGGGGCACGGGTAAGCGGATGTAATCGTGGGGGCGACGAGAGGAGACGACGTGCGGGCACTGCGGATGGTGGGGTTCGGTCGCGAACCGGAACTGATGGAGATCCCGGAACCCACTCCGGGCCCGGGCGAGGTGGTCATCAAGGTCGGTGGGGCCGGCGCCTGCCACTCCGATCTTCACGTCCTCTACGAGCTCGACGTGTCGGCGGTGTGGCAGCTCCCGATGACGCTGGGACATGAGACGGCAGGCTGGGTGCACACCATGGGTGCCGGCGTCGAAGGCCTCAGCGAAGGCGATCCGGTCGCGGTGTACGGCGCCTGGGGCTGCGGGCTATGCCAGCGCTGCGCAGTGGGTATCGAGAACTATTGCGAGCGGCCGTCAGTGATCGGCGGCGCGGGCCTGGGCCTGGACGGCGGTATGGCCGACTACCTGCTGGTGCCCCACCAGCGCCACCTGGTGGCTCTGCCCGACGGCCTGGACCCCGCGACCGCGGCGCCGCTGACCGACGCCGGCCTGACGCCGTACCACGCGATCCGACGCTCCTGGCCCAAGCTGACGCCCAACGCCACCTGCGTGCTGATCGGAGTCGGCGGCCTGGGCCACGTCGCGGTGCAGATCGCGCGGGCCACCACCGCCGCGCAGGTGATCGCCGTCGACGTCAAACCGGAGGCGCTGGAACTGGCGCGCAAGGTCGGGGCGCATCACGCGGTGCTGTCCAACGACTCCGCCGGGGCCGCGATCCGCGAGCTCACGGACGGACGTGGAGCCGACGTCGTCATCGACTTCGTCGGCGCGACAGCGACTCTCGAGCTTGCCCGGTCGGTTGCGCGGAACATGGGCGACGTCACCATCGTCGGTATCGGCGGCGGCGAGGTACCACTCTCGTTCTTCTCCCAGCCCTACGCGGTGAACATCGCGACCACCTACTGGGGCACTCGCCCGGAGTTGGTGGAACTGCTCGCGCTGGCCGCCAGTGGACAGGTCAGCACCGAACGCACCCTCTACTCGCTCGATGACGCCGTCCGCGCCTACCGCGACCTGCACGAGGGGAAGCTGACGGGCCGCGCGGTGGTGATCCCCTGACCTGAGAGAGACTGACGAGCATGTGGGATTTCGAGACCGACCCGGAGTATCAAGCCAAGCTGGATTGGGTCGAGGAGTTCATGCGCGAAGAGCTCGAGCCGCTGGACCTCGCACCGCTCGACCCCTACGACAAGAAGAATCCCGCGCTGATGCGGGTGCTGCGACCGCTCCAGCACAAGGTCCGCGAAAAGGGGCTGTGGGCCGCGCACCTGAGCCCGGAACTCGGCGGGCAGGGCTATGGCCAGGTCCAGCTCGCGCTTCTCAATGAAATCGTCGGCCGGTCACGTTGGGCGCCTTCGGTTTTCGGCTCCCAGGCACCCGACTCGGGTAATGCCGAGATCATCGCGCTGTTCGGCACCGAGGAGCAGAAGGCGCGCTACCTTCAGCCGCTGCTGAGCGGCGAGATCTCGTCGTGTTACTCGATGACCGAACCGCAGGGCGGCTCTGACCCGGGGTTGTTCACCACCAGTGCCGTACGCGACGGCGACGACTGGGTGATCAACGGCGAGAAGTGGTTCTCCTCCAACGCCCGCTACGCATCGTTCTACATCGTCATGGCGGTCACCAATCCGGCGGCCCGCACCCACCAGAAGATGTCGCTGTTCATCGTGCCGGCCGAGACGCCCGGCATCGAGATCATCCGCAATGTCGGGGTCGGTGGGGAATCCTCCTCCCACGCCACCCACGGCTACGTCCGCTACACCGACGTCCGGGTACCCGCCGACCACGTCCTCGGCGGTGAGGGACAGGCGTTTGCGATCGCCCAGACCCGCCTCGGCGGCGGCCGGGTGCATCACGCCATGCGCACGATCGCGTTGGCGCGCAAGGCCTTCGACATGATGTGCGAGCGCGCGGTGTCGCGGCAGACCCGGCTCGGCCCGTTGGGCGACTTCCAGATGACGAGTGAGAAGATCGCCGACAGCTGGATCGAGATCGAGCAGTTCCGGCTGCTGGTGCTGCGCACCGCCTGGAAGATCGACCGCTACCACGACTACCAGAAGGTGCGCCGCGATATCGCGGCGGTCAAGGTCGCGATGCCCAAGGTGCTGCACGACGTGGTGATCCGGGCGATGCAGTTGCACGGATCGCTCGGGGTGTCCGACGAGATGCCGTTCGTCAAGATGCTCATTGCCTCACAGTCGCTGGCGATCGCCGACGGCCCGACCGAGGTGCACAAGCTGACGGTGGCGCGCCGCACGCTGCGCGAGTACGAGCCGGTGGACACCCTGTTCCCGTCGGCGCATCTACCGACCCGCAAGGCTGCCGCTCAGGCGCGGCTGGCGGAACTGCTCGAGCATGACGTGGCTGAGCTCTAATCAGGTGCCCCTTTCCAAACCGACTCAGCTCACACCAGACTCAGCAGTCCCTCGGCGGGCGGGCAGCGAAATTGCCCACCTTCGAGCGACACTTTCGCGGGCGCACCATCGGGTGCAGCCCCGTCGCAATCGTTGTCGCTCCGAGGCGGGCAGTTACCTGTGTGATCGGCGGCCGTGGCGGGCGCTACTCGGACTGCGGGTTAGTCGCGGGTGACCGCCTGGCCCTCGTGAACCAGCGTCGCCACTCGCGCACCGTCCGCCCCGAACAGTCCGGCGACCATCACCCCACGTCCGCGGTCCGCCGCGGGTGACCTTGACTCCAGCAGGTTCCACTGGTCGGCAACGACCCTGCGGTGGAACCAGATTGACGAATCCGTGGTGGCAGCGTGATGGCTTCGGTCGGTCATCGAGTGGCCGTGTACCGCGAGCACCGGGTCCACCCCGTAGATGTCGGTGACGTACGCCGCGATCGCGGCGTGTAGGCCCGGATCGTCGGGCAGCGCCGCGGTGACCCGCCACCACAGCCGGCGGACGAACCCGGTTCCACTGCCCTCGTCGCGGATCCGGATGTCGATCTCGTCGAGCGGCAGCGCCGGCGCCGGCCCGATCCGCGGCAACTGCTCGGGATCTCCGCCATTCGGGCGATCAGTGTGCTGGGGTCCGGGCGCTGGAACAGCGAAGAGCGCCGTTGCAGTGACCAGCAGCCGATCGCCCTGGCGGCCGAGCACTCGGCGTGAGGACGTGGTGCGGCCATCGTGTGTCTGTTCCACCTGGTAGGCCACCGTTTCCCCGGCGTCACCACCACGCAGGAACTGGACGTGCAGAGCGGTCGGCACACGGTCGACGTCCACCGTGCGGCAGGCCGCGGCAAGAGCTTGCGCTGCCAGGTGTCCTCCATAGGCGCGTTTGCCGGCCGGCCCGTTGGCCGGGCCGATGAACTCCTCGTCGCCACCCGGCCTCACCGTCAACAGCCCGGCGAGGACGCCGGTCATCATACCTGCAGCCATTCGGCCGGAACCGCCAAGTTGTCCTCGCCGAGTGCCGGTGCCGGGGCAGCGGGGATATGCGAGCCGTCGATCGACATCGGTAACCCCGGGGCGAGATAGGTCCCGATGCGGTCCTGCTGCAGCGGCGCGAATAGCGGATTCGCCGTCACCCGTGCACTATTCGCCACTTCGGCGAAGCTCTGGTAGCGATCCCACAGCACCGAGCTCGCCGACAGTGCGGCGCTGACCGCGTCGGCGCTGTGTGATCCGAACCATCCCGCGAACAGCTCGTTGAGCACGTCGCGGTGCTCGTAGCGCTGCCCTTCGTCGGCGAAGTCCGCACCGAGAGCTTCGGCAAGGGCGGCAACGGCTTTGGTCGTGCCGGTCAGTTCGGCCAGATCGCGAAAGTGCCGGGCGGTAAGCGCCACCACCATGAACGACGCACCGTCGCTGCTGGTGAAATCCCGACCATACTGGCCGTAGATGGCGTTACCCAGCCGGGGCCGCTGATCGCCGTTGACCAACGCTTCGGTGAGGAACCCGAGGTTGGCCGCAGTCGCCAGGGCCACGTCGTCCAACGGCAGGCGGATGCGGCTGCCCCGTCCAGTGGCGTCACGGCGTCGCAGTGCAGCAACGACTGCCAGCGCCGCGTACAGCCCGCAGCTGACATCCCACGACGGCATCACATGGTTGACCGGCCCGACGTGGTCGGCCGGACCGGTGACCAACGGGAACCCGGTGGCGGCGTTGACGGTGTAGTCCACCCCGGTCGTCCCGTCGGCGCGGCCCACCACCTCGAGATGGATGAGGTCGGGTCGCAGCGCACCGAGTTCTTCATGGGAATGCCATTGCCGGCCGGCGACATTGGTGATCAGCACGCCGGCCGCCGCGATGAGCCGCTGCACCAGCTGCTGTCCATCCGGCGAGCGCATGTCGACCTCCATCGACCGCTTGCCCTTGTTCAGCCCGGCCCAGTAGATGCTGTCCCCGGCGGCGGTCAACGGCCAACGGTGGTAGTCGGCGGCTCCGCCGACCGGGTCGATGCGGACCACCTCGGCGCCGAGTTGCGCCAGCGTCATGCCGGCCAGTGGCACGGCGACGAAGCTGGAGATCTCGACGATCCGGACACCGGACAGCGGCCGCTCGGGTGCAGAACTCACCCGATGAGTATCAGGCCGCCACCGCGAACGGCACGCTGAGACATACCAGGAACAGCATCAGCAGGAACCAGCCGGCACCCTGCCAGATCGGCCAGACGCCCTGGGCGCGCCACACCCGGTAGGTCTGAACGAACGCCCCGATGCCGCCGGAGAACAGGATTGCCGGCACCAGGATGCCGGCGATGACAGAGCGCCACACCACTGCGACGGTGAAGGCGGCTGCTGCCAAGGCGATCACGAGGAGGACGTATTTCACCGCCGCCCGCACCATCGCCGGATCGTGCCAGCGCTTCTCGACGTCGTTGATGTCGCCTTGGTCGATGTGGTCTGTGCTCATGATGCCCTCGTTCCCAATTCCGAGCGTAGGCCGCGATGAGCGCCGCGGCCACGGTTACTCGTGGCCGCGACCTGCTGGCGCCGGTGTGGGCCGGCCGAGGTGGAGGCCGCTGACGTGGTCCTCCACGCCGGGCGGGGGAATTGGCCACAGCCTCGGCGCCGGGCCTTGCATCTCTATGGCAGCTGACATCTACTTGGGTGTGGGTCCTCCGGGTGGGATGTCCCGGATACAGCGGTGGGTGATTCGAATGGCTTGGTGGGCTGCTGGTTCAGCTGCTGTTTTGGCGACGGTTCTGCTGGGTGGTGTCGCGAACTGCGAGACGCAAGCAGCCGCTTCGCCAACGCCGGTGATGACATATCCGTCGTTACCGGCGGCGCCGAGCCCCGGCATGGACCGGTACGTCGATCCCGTGAACGGGTGGTCGATCGGCTATCCCCTCGGCTGGCGGGTCGACGGATCCGATCCCGCATTCGTCCAGATTCACGACCCCGGAAACCAGGCTCTTGTGGGCGTCCACGTCGCCCCGACCGACCTGCCGCTTAACGCCGCCGTCAACCAAATGCTGGCGTTCGAAGAGCAGTCTCAGCGCCAGAGCGGTCTGACTTGGGTTTTGTCGAGTCGACAGCTGACCTCGCTGCCCGACGGCACGCCGGCCATCGACGTCCGAGTGGAACTAGTGCCCGGCGGAATGTCTCACAAACTCTATGTTGTCAAGGGGGGCAGAGTTTTCGGAGTCAACGCCGAAACTTACCTCACCTTGTGGGACACCTTCAGCGCGGACTTCGACCGGATCCTTCAGTCATTCACGCCACCCGCTTCGCCTCAGCCGCCGGCCGGTTAAAAATGTTCGAACACTCAATCCGGCGGCCCGCACGGCCCTGCACCATGGAGACATGGGTATGAGAACGCACCGTCGAGCGGTCTTTTCGGCACGTTAAGTCCTGCCGCCCGGCGCAACTCAGCGGTTCAGGCAACTGGCCCGGTTCCATCGCCGTGCACATCGCGTAGCCGGCGGCTCAGCCCGGTGGCCCGCACGGCCCGGCGGTCGATGGCCGCGCGAACCTGATCGGCGGTGCCGATCAGCCGGACCTTCTCCCGCGCCCGGGTGACGGCGGTATAGAGCAGTTCGCGGGTCAGCAGCCGGGAATCGACCGGCGGCATCAGCACGGTGACCTCGGTGGCCTGGCTGCCCTGGCTCTTGTGAATCGTCATGGCGTGCATGGTCTCGATATCGGCCAGCCGGCTGGTGGCGAACTCCAGCGGGCCGGATCCGTCGGGTGCCGGGACGGCCATCACTGCCCGCAACGCGCCGTCGCGCAGCACCGTCACCCCGGTGTCGCCGTTGTAGAGACCCGAGCCGTAGTCGTTGGCGGTCACCAGAACCGGACGTCCGACGTACCAGGCTGCCCATAGCGGTGTGTCGGTCTGCTCGGCGAGCCAGCGCTCGGTCTGACGGTTCCAGTAGTCCACACCGAACATCCCGCGGCGGTGAGCGCATAACATGCGGTGCTGCTCCAGCGTGCGCAGCGCTTCGGCACCGTGGCCGAGTACCGCCGCTTCGCGCAGGGCGAGTGCCTGCGGGACAAGGACTTTGCGCAGAATCCCGCCCGGCTGGTCGGTGTCGGCCCATTCGATGTGCTCACCGCCGGCGGTCAGCACCTCCAGGGCGGTGTCGGCGTCCCCGGCGCGGATCGCGCTCGCCAACGCACCGATCGACTCGCCGAAGCGGTGCGAGGTGCTCAGCCGGACGATCGGGCCGTCGTCGATGCCGTCCAGTCCGTCGACCAGATCGGCCAGCACGGCACCGGCTTCCACCGATGCCAATTGGTCAGGGTCGCCCACCAGCAGCAGCCGTGAATCCGGCCGTACCGCCTCCAGCAGCCGGGCCATCATGGTCAGCGAGACCATCGACGTCTCGTCGACGACGATCACGTCGTGCGGAAGCCGGTTGTCGCGGTTGTGCCGGAACCGAGACGACGTGTCGGGGCGGCTGCCCAGCAGCCGGTGCAGGGTGGTCGCCCGCAACTCCGGGAGTCGGTCGCGGTCGACGGCCTCAAGTGCGCCGACCTCGGCCTGCACGGCCTCCAGTAGTCGGGCGGCGGCCTTGCCGGTCGGGGCGGCCAATGCGATCCGCAGCGGCGGGCGGCCCGCCCGCTCGGCCTGCTCGGCCAGCAGCGCCAACAGCCGCGCAACGGTGGTGGTCTTGCCGGTGCCGGGTCCACCGGTCAGCACGGTCAACGCCCGGGACAGCGCCGCCTCGGCCGCCCCGCGCTGTTCGGCGTAGGCGGTGGGGAACAGCCGGTCGATGTCGACGGCCGGCCCGGACCGGGTCGCGGCGGCCAGGGTGCGCACGTCCTCGGCAACCCGGCATTCCTCGATCCAGTAGCGGTCCAGATACACCAGGCCGCCATCGAGGTGCAGCACCGTCGGCTCGGCGACCAGCGCGCTGCTCGACACCGCGGCCAGCCACTCCACCGGATCCGGCCACGGCAGTTCGGGAGCACCGACCTGTTGGGGGATCCCGGCAAGGTCGACGCACACCGATCCGCCCCGAACGGCGCGCACCACGAACGCGATCGCCAACGCGACCCGCTCGTCGGCTTCCTTGGCCAGCTCTGTCAGACGTTGCGCCACAAGCACATCGGCGGCCTCCAGCAGTCCGGCGTCGTTGAAGGTGCGCAGCAGACCGCGCGCCGCCGTGCTGCGTCGCCAGTCCGCGGCGTCGGCCACCGGCGCGCTCATGCGGCCACCTCACGGCCGTCGAGCAGATCCGACAGCGCGATCACCAGCGATGTCGGCGGCTTCCAGCCGAACACCCCGGCGGGATGGCCGTCGGTCACGGGGGTCTCCGGCCCGCACATACCGCGAAGGAACAGATACAACACTCCACCGAGGTGCTGCTCAGGGTCGTAGCCCGGCTGGCGCCAGCGCAGAAAACGATGCAGCACAACGCTGTACAACAACGCCTGCAGCGGATAATCCGAGTGCAGCATGGCTTCGGCCATCCGGGCGGGGGTGTAGTCGGCTGCGGTCAGTGCCCGGCCGGGCTCCCCGAGCCAGTTGGTCTTGTAGTCCACCACCACGTACCGATGGCCCCCGGACCCGGGCCCGGCCCCGGGACCCGACGGGATGCGCAGCACCACGTCCACCGACCCGCTGAGATAGCCGCGCAGCTGCTGACGGCCCAGCGCCGCGTCGGTGAGGCGGTCGGCATAGGAGGCCAGCGGATCGCCGGCAGGCAGGTGTTCGCCGAGCAGGCGCCCGACGTCGGCCAGCCGGATCTCGGGTGCCGCGGAACGCAGATCCCCGCCGGCCAGTGGGAACTCGAAGTCCATCTCACACAGCCGATCCGCAAGGCCTATCTGTCGCAACGTGAGGTTGTCGGCAAGGGGACCCAGCGGGGTGTCGTGCATGGGCACCAGGGCGGCGGCCAGGTCGCCGGCCGCTACGTCCACCGGCCACCACACCGAGTGCTTATCGATCCGGGTTTCCAGTTCGGCCGCAAGATCGGCGGCCAGGGGGTCGGCGGCCTCCAGCACGGCGTGCACGAGGCTGCCGAACTTCGCGCCCGCGGGCAGGTCCGCCATCGGCGAGGCAACGTCGGCTCCCGCGGCCGGGGTGGTGAGCGCGATGTCGGCTACCTCGTCGTCGAGTTCGACGATCTCCGGTTCGCTGCTGACCCCGATCGCCTCCTGCGCCGAGCGGACCAGACCGGAATACGAGGTACGACGCCAGGCGGTGTCGATGCCGCGGTGAAAATGCCGGACGCACAGGTCATCCCGTGACGGCGGGCCGGGAATCTCGGCCATCGGTGCGATGGCCGCCGCTTCGATCACCGGCCCCCCGGCGGCCTCCCACTCGCGGAATCGCTCCAGCGCCTCCTCGTCGGTGACGGTCTTGGTGCCGCACTGGTCGGGGACCCGGGTATCGCCGGGGCGGCGGTCGCGCATCAGCCGCGACAGCCCGCCGTTGGGCTCATCTTTCGACGGCGCCCACCACGTGACGACCTGGGCCTGGGCCCGGGTCAGGGCAACGTACATCAGGCGGCTGTCGTCACCGGCGGACTCCCGGCGCCCGAGCACCCCGGCGTCGGAGTAGTCGGCGCTGCCGCGGCCGCCGATGTGCAGGCACCGGATCCCGTTGTCGTGGAACAGGATCTCGTCGCGCTGCTGCACATTCCGGTTGAACGCGAAGGGCAGGTAGACGATCGGGAACTGCAGGCCCTTGCTGCCGTGCACGGTCATCACCTGGACCGCTGCCGCGTCGCTGTCGAGGCGGCGGTTGTGCTCGGTGTCGCCGCCCTGCTCCTCGCGGCGGTCACGCAGCCAGTCCCGCAGGGCCGAAAGGCCGAGGTGCTCGCTGTGCGCTGCCTCCTGCAGCAACTGGGTCAGGTGGGCCATGTCGGTCATGTAGCGCTCGCCGCCGCGCCGGGACAGCGCCCGATCGGCCATGCCTCCCAGCCGGGCCGCCTCGTACACCGCCGCCACCCCGCAGCTGCGGGCATGGTCGGCCCATTCCCGGATGGTCTCGGCGATGCTGTCGGTCAATGAATCACCTTGATTTGCAAGCTGTTCAGCGGTGTGGCCGAAGAACATCGTGGTGGCCACGGCGCGGACCAGTCCGGAGCGGTGCGGCTGGTCGAACGCCTCCAACAGGGCCAGCCAGTCGTCGCAGGCATCGGAGGAGAAGACGTTGGAATCCCCGGTGTACACGGCCGGGATGCCCGCTTCGATCAGCGCGTGGAAGCAGACCCGGGCATCCTTGCGCTTCTCGACGATGACGGCGATGTCCCCGGCGCGGACCCGGGTGCCGTCGAAGGTGGCCGGGCCGGCCAGCAGGGCGGCGATGTCGGCGGCCAGATCCCGGCCGATGAAGGAGCGCAGGTCGTCGATACCGATGAGCTTGTCGCCCTTGCGGCCCAACGTTTCCCGGGCCACGACCCGCAGCCGGAACGGATCGTTGCGGGGGGCGCCGGCCAGCCGGCTGCCCGGGTGGCGGGCCTCGACATCGTGCACCACGATTCGGGGGTCGCCGAGCTCTGCACCCCGCAACACCGCCTGCAGCCGGCTCACCAGCGCACCGTCACTGCGCCAGTTGGTACCCATGGTCTGCTTCTCACCCGCGGTGGCCGCGGCACTGAGGTAGGTGTGGATGTCGCCGCCGCGGAAGGCGTAGATCGCCTGCTTCGGGTCACCGATGAGAACCAGCGTCGAGGACCCGGAGAAGGCGTGGTCGATCACCCGCCACTGCACCGGGTCGGTGTCCTGGAACTCGTCGACCATGACGATCGGCCAGCGGCGGCTCATCCGGATCCGGGCCGGGGAGTCGGCGGGTTCCAGGGCGTCGGCCAGCCGGCTCAGCAGGTCGTCGTAGCCGAGAACCCCGCGGCGGCGCTTGCGGATCTCGATCTCGGTCCGCACGGCTTCGGCGAACTCGACGCAAGCGGCGGCGTAGCTGCCCGGCTCTGGGTCTTCCGGGCGCAGGTGGGTGGAGGGATTGCTCACCACTTCGCGGGCCAGGCGAAGGGCACGGGCGAAATCCATCGGCGGCTCGTCACGTTCACGGCCGAAGCGGGCCAGGTAGAGGTCGCCGGCGATCTCGGCGACCAACTCGTCGAGGCTCTCCACCAGTTGCACCCCGGCGTCGGTGTCACCGGCGACCCCCAACGACGTCAGCACCAGGTTGCAGAACTGATGAATGGTCGCGATCGTTGCGGCGTCGAACCCGGCCAGCGCATCGGCCAGCCGGGTGCGCCGATCGGTGCGTTCTTCCGGGGTTCCGTCCAGCAGGTGGCGAACCACCTGGTTGTCGCCGATCAGGTCTTCGTTGTCGAAAGCCGCCAGTGCGTGGGCGATCTGGTGACGCACCCGGTCGCGAAGCTCCTGGGTGGCCGCCCGGCTGAAGGTGATGAGCAGCATCTGGTCGAGAGTGGCCAGTCCCTCGGCGATGTAGCGGGTCACCAGACCGGCAAGCGCGAAGGTCTTGCCGGTTCCGGCGCTGGCTTCGAGCACGGTGGTGGAGCCCGGCGTCGGCAACGGCCCCAGCAGATCGAAACGGCGCGCCGGTGTTGTCGAGTCCGTCATCGGCCCCCCTGCCTGGCCTGAAACAGCGGCAGCCACAGCCGCGCCGCGTAGGCGCCCAACCGGGTGGTCTCACCCGGGTACGCCTCACCCGGGCCGAGCTCATCCAACAGCTTCGACAGCGGGGCGCCGGAGCCCCACACCCGGGCGTTGGCGGGCTGCTTGTTCTCCCCCGGGAATGCACCTGAGGAATGCCAGCGGTTGCCGGCCCGATAGACCGGGTCCGCGCCGCTGTAGCGAGCGTCGGCCCAGGCGAACGAGGTCTTGAGCGGCAGCGGAACGGGTGCCCGGCGGCCGGCGTCGTAGATGGCGACCAGGTCGACCAGCAGGTCGAGCGCGGGAGTCTGCGGGCAGCCGAGAAACTCCTGACGCGGCCGAGTCCCGGCTTTGTTGCGCCCGATGCACACCGCCGACCAGGCCTGCTCGGGATGGTGGGCAGCCAACGCCAGCAACGGAATCCACGACGCCAGCAGGTGCTTGCCGTCCAGTTTGGAGTAGGTCACCGAGACCAGCCGATCATCGAAGACGGGTGAGACCGTTCCGGTCAGGCGACGCCCGGATCCCAGGTCGATGTCGACGTCGATGGCGCGCCCCGGTGCCGACCGCATGTCGATGGCCTCGGTGGCCAGCAGCGCCGCCTGATCGCGGATGGTCTTCGCCTTGCGCCACCCGAGTTGACCGGGTGGCAGGGTGCCGCGGCACCACTCTGCGTTCAGTGCCCGCTCCGGGCTCAACCCGCGCATCATGTCGGCGAGCATCCGGTCCCCCACCGTCCATTCCTGCAGCGCGTCGATCTCGACCGGGATCGCGTCGTCGATGCCCTCGACCTCGGTGGGCAGGGTGTAGTCCAGAGCGCGGAAGAAACCCTTCACCGGGTCCTTGAAGAACCCGACGAGTTCGGCCAGGGAGACGTCGCCCGCAACCGGCGGGGGCAACGGCTCGGCGGCGAAGCGGGTCGGCTCCTCGCGCCGGGTGCCGATGAGCCGGGCGGCCCGCAACACCGTCGAGTCGAAGGTGAACGGCGTGTCCGGGGCCGCCGTCACCACCGCGCCCGGCTCGACGTTGCGAATGTCGAAGGGCTGCAGCGGATGCTGCACCAGAATGTCGTTTCGAACCTTGTCCGTGGTGGTCGCATCGAGCGCGTCGAGCAGTTCGGCGAGCGGCACCGCCGGCGGGCGTGGCTGGCCGGAATACTCGTTGGCGCCGGTGTAGGTGACGACCAGCGTCTCGGTCGCCGCGCACACGGCGTCGAGCAGCAGTTGACGGTCTTCGGAACGGACATCGCGCTCGCCGGTCATCGGTTCGCGGGCCAGGGCGTCGTCTCCGTCGACCACTCCCATCCGCGGAAACACCGTGTCGTCCAGGCCGACGAGGCACACCACCCGGTGCGGCACCGACCGCATCGGCACCATCGTGCACACGGTCAGCGTGCCGGTGCGGAAGTTCGCCCGGGTGGGCCGGCCGGCGAGGTGACGGTGCAGCAGCTGTTGAACATCGGGCAGCCGCAGCGGGGTCCCGGCCCGGGCGCCCGCGCGGCCGATGACATCGTGGAACTCTCGCTCGAGCTGACTGACCTGCCACGCGTCGTCGTCGGGGACCCGGGTGATGAGCCTGATGCCGTCGGCCATCGCCGACAGCCAGTCCTGCAGCGGCCGGGTTCCGCTGAGCGCATCGACGACGTCCTGCAGCCGGCCGACGAATTCGGCCAGCCGCCCGGCCAATTCGACCCGGTTGCTCCCGACGTCGTCCAGCGGCAGGGTGCTCTCGATCCAGGCCTGGGAATCGTCGGACAGCGCCACCCCGGCCAGAATCCGATCCAGCCCGAAGCGCCAGGTGTTGTGCACGAAGTCGACGCCGTAGGGCGTGCGGTGTTCCTGGTCGAAACCCCAGCGGATGTTGGCCTCCCGCACCCAGTCGGTGACGTCCTCCAGGTCGTCGTCGGTGAAGCCGAAGCGGGCGCGCACGGGGTCGGACTGCACGAGGTTGAGCACGTCGGTCGCGGTGACCCGGCTGCCGGCCAGCGTCAGCAGCTGGTCGGCCACCGCCAGCAGCGGATTGGTCTGGACCAGCGAGCGGTCGGCCAGCCGCACCCGCAGTTGATGCGCGGGGTGCGCACCCGGAATCACCTCGCCGAGGCCGAAGTCGGCCGCGATGAGCGGCGCGTAGGTCTCGATATCGGGGCACATGACGAGGATGTCGCGTGGCTCCAGCGTCTCGTCGTCGGCGAGCAGGCCGAGCAGCACCTCACGTAGCACGTCGACCTGGCGGGCCTGGCCGTGGCAGCTGTGCACCTGGACCGACCGGTCCCCCGGCGGCAGTGAACGGCCCTGCGGGCGAACGGCATTGGCGGCCAGATCGGACTGCAGCCAGCCCAGCAGCGTGTCCGGGCGTACGGTGCCGGGCAGGACATCATCGGTGGTCGGCGTCGCCGGCAGGCCACGCTGCAACTCCCGTAGGTCCCGGCCGAGCGTCGCCAGCAGTGGATGGCCCACCCGGCGGTGACTGTGATCGTGTCGGCGCTCGATCGCGCCCCGCAGGCCTGCCAGCGCGGTCCACAACTGGGCGCTGGGGTGGGGCAGCCACAGGTGCAGGTCGTGGTGGACGGCCAGCGCATCGAGCAGTTCGATGTCGGTGACCGACAGCCGGGTGTAGCCGAACAGCGAAACCCGCTCGGGCAGGTCGGCCCCCGAAGTCCTCAACTGGACAACGGTTTTCGCATGCCGGATGTGCGGCGGATCGATCCCCATGGTGTCGACCAGCCGGCGCCACAGCTCGGGCTGCCAGGCCAGATCTTCGGCCAGGTCTGCGGCGTCCCCGTCCAGCCAGCCGGCCAGCAACTCGGGGCGCTGGCGGGCATAGGAGGAGAACAGTCCGGCGAGCCGCCGGGCGACGGAGTAGCGCCGGCCCTGGCGCAGCTCGCGCTCGTCGGGACCGGTGCTGAAGTGGCCCAGATGGTTGGCCAGGGTGTGGCACCACGGCTGGTCGAGGCTGGCGTCGATCACCTCCAGCAGCGGCCAGGTGATGACCTCGGGCGACCACGGATCATCCTCGCGGGTTCCGGCGATTTCGGCGATGAGGGAGGCCGGCGACCGGAAGGACACCGCGGCGCACACCCCGTCGGATCCCGTTCCGCGACCCAACACGTGCGACAGCCGCTGGGACAGCCAGCGCTCCACCCCGCGCGCGGGCACCACGACGAGATCCTCGGCGAACGGGTCAGCGGGTGGCGTGGCCAGCAGTTCCCCCAGCCCGTCCGCGAGGATGTCGGTTCGCTCCGCGCGGTGAATATGGAAAGCCATCGCCGCCCACCGTAGACCGGCACACCGACAGACCGTCGCCCTCTCGCACCGCCAGACCCTCTGTCGCTCAGAGGTGGGCAATTCTGTTTATGCAGTCGGGCGGGACAACCGACCCCGCCCTCGGTCAGCCTGCCCAGATCCCGGTGATCGGTGGGGCCGACGCGGCCTGGCCGGTCTTGGGCAATCCGTAAATTTCCTGGACGGTCGACAGCACCGAGTAGTGGTTGATCGGAACGTCGTAGGTGCCGGGACGGACCCCGGCGCCTTAGACGATGGTGGCGATGCGGTTGTCCGCATGGCTGTCGTCCTCGTCCCAGGTCACGATCAGCAGGCTGTCGTTGGCTTTGGCCCAATTCGCGTACCCGGCCAGGTGCGCAGCCAGCCAGCTGTCGCCGGCGGCGATACTGCCGTCGTGCATGTCGTCGTCGAGGTCGGGAATGACGAACGACACCGTCGGCAGCGAACCGTCACCGGTGAAGGCGCCCAACGGTTTTGACACGCCCGGCGGCACGTTCGTGAAATTCGTCCATGGGGCGTGCTTGCGCGCGTAACCACCCGCTTTGCACACCGGCGAACCCTGCGCGGGTAATCCTTCCGAAAACCCGCCGAAGGTGTGGCCGGCGGCCAGCAATTCCGAGGCGAGGTTCGGCGCCGCGCCGAGGTCAAGCGGGCAGGCGTCGGAATCCACGCCGAAGGTGTCGCCGGCGAACAGCGCCAGGTAGTTCGGCTCACTGGGATGCGCGACGGCGTAGGACTGCGTCATCAGCGCGCCGCCGGCAGCCAGTGAGTTGATGAACGGCGCCGCTTTGTTGCCGAGGACGGAGGACGCGGTGTGGTTCTCCTCGACGACGATGACCACCCGCGCGTAGGCCGGAACCTGCGGCGCTGCCTGGGCGCATCCCGGCGCGACGGCGTTCGTGGCCGCCAACCCGAGGGCGGCGGCCAGCATCCGCAGCCCGCGGCGGATACCTGCCCTCATGCTGGCGAGTGTAGGTCGGAGGTCGGCGCCGAACTTCTTTGAGAGGCCAAAGAAGAAACCGGCAC
>JBAXUD010000599.1:0-2047 GCA_037129875.1 Mycobacteriaceae bacterium | reverse complement strand
CTGTGGTTTCAGGGAGGTGCGTGCAGTGGCAACACCATGTCGTTCCTCAACGCCGATGAACCCAATGTCGTCGACCTGATCGTCGACTTCGGACTAGAGGTGATCTGGCATCCCTCGCTCGGCTTGGAACTCGGCAACCAGGCCCAGAAGATCTTCCGGGATTGCGCCTCGGGCGCGCGCCAGATGGACGTCTTCGTTTTCGAGGGGTCGGTCATCGAGGCCCCCAACGGGACGGGGCGGATGGACATGTTCGCCGACCGGCCGATGAAGGACTGGGTCACCGAACTGGCCAGCCAGGCCGGCATCGTCGTCGCCATCGGCGACTGCGCCTGCTGGGGCGGCATCCCCGCGATGGAGCCCAACCCGTCGGCCTCGACGGGTCTGCAGTACCACAAGCGCAACAAGGGCGGGTTCCTCGGCCCGAACTTCAAATCCAAGGCCGGCCTGCCGGTCATCAACATCCCGGGCTGCCCGGCGCACCCGGACTGGATCACCCAGATCCTGGTCGCGCTGGCCACCGGCCGCACCAGTGACATCGCCCTGGACGACTTGCAGCGGCCGGCGACCTTCTTCAAGACCTTCACCCAGACCGGCTGCACCCGGGTGCAGTTCTACGAGTACAAGCAGTCGACGATGTCCTTCGGCGAGGGCACCCGCACCGGCTGCCTGTTCTACGAGTTCGGCTGCCGCGGACCGATGACGCACTCGCCCTGCAACCGCATCCTGTGGAACCGCCAGTCGTCGAAGACCCGCGCCGGCCAGCCCTGCTACGGCTGCACCGAGCCGGAGTTCCCGCACTTCGACCTCGCCCCCGGCACCCTCTTCAAGACTCAGAAGGTCGCCGGGGTCATCCCCAAGGAGACCGGAACGGGCACCAAGAAGCTGTCCTACATGGCCGCTTCCGCCGCGGCGCGGCTGGCCGCACCGCAGTGGAGCAAAGAAGACATGTTCGTGGTCTAGCCATGCACCGAGCCCATTTTCCGGCGACCACAACACCTTCGGAGGACTTCTCATGACCGCGCTTGATCTTCACGTCAGCCCGCTCGGACGCGTCGAGGGCGACCTCGACGTCCGGGTCACCATCGAAGACGGTGTCGTCACCTCGGCCTGGACCGAGGCTGCGATGTTCCGTGGCTTCGAAATCATTCTGCGGGGCAAGGACCCGCAGGCCGGCCTTATCGTGACGCCGCGCATCTGCGGCATCTGCGGCGGCAGCCACCTCTACAAGTCGGCCTACGCCCTGGACACCGCGTGGCGCACCACCGTGCCGCCCAACGCCACTCTGGTGCGCAACATCGCCCAGGCCTGCGAGACCCTGCAGTCGATTCCGCGCTACTACTACGCGCTGTTCGCCGTCGACCTGACGAACAAGAACTACGCCAAGTCCACGATGTACGACGAGGCCGTGCGCCGCTACGCGCCGTACGTGGGAACCAGCTACCAGAAGGGTGTGGTGCTCTCCCAGAAGCCGGTCGAGGTCTACGCCATCTTCGGCGGCCAGTGGCCGCATTCCAGCTTCATGGTGCCCGGCGGCGTGATGGGCGCGGCGACGCTGTCCGACGTCACCCGCTCCATCGCCATCCTGGAGAACTGGAAGGACAACTGGCTGGAATCCGACCTGCTGGGTTGCAGCGTCGACCGCTGGCTGGAGAACAAGACCTGGGAAGACGTACTGGCCTGGGTCGACGAGAACGAGTCGCAGCGCAACAGCGACATCGGCTTCCTCATCCGCTATTCGCAGGACGTCGGCCTGGACAAGTACGGGCAGGGCGTGGGCAACTACATCGCCACCGGCACCTACTTCGACCCGACGCTGTATCAGCGGCCGACCATCGAGGGCCGCAACGCCGCATTGATCGGCCGGGGCGGGATCTTCGCCGGCGGGCAGTGGCGCGAGTTCGACCAGTCCCGGGTTCGCGAGGACGTCACGCACTCCTTCTACGAGGGCAGCCGTCCACTGCATCCGTTCGAGGGGGAGACCATCCCGATCGACCCGGAGAAGGGCAGGGGGCAGGGCAAGTACAGCTGGGCCAAGTCGCCGCGCTAC
>JBAXUD010000598.1:0-2053 GCA_037129875.1 Mycobacteriaceae bacterium | reverse complement strand
GGCTCGAGGAGTCCATCGCCGCCCCGGAAGCCGACACCGACCCGGTGGGTCAGCAACGGCATGCGCTGGCGTTCTGGGACCACATCGTCGACGGTGCCGACTCGATCGTCTTCCGGCTGATGTACAACACCTTGCGCGCCGCATACGAGCCGGCCCTGCCCGCTCTGGCCACCATGATGTCGGCGGAGGTCGGCAACATCGCGGCCTACCGCGCTCTGGCCCGGGCCGTCGAGTCCGGTGACTCCTCGGCCGCCGAAGCGGCGGCGCGCCACCTGCTGGAACCTGCCACCCACACGCTGATCGCCGCGCTGAACACAATGGAGGAATCGCGATGAACCGACCACGGCCCGAACGCCGCGGTGTCACCCTCGCCGACGCCGCACGCGAGTTCTGGCGTCACCCCACGCCGTGGCTGCTGTCGGTGGCGCTGGTCATCTCCCTCGCCGCCCGCGTCGTGGTGGGCGACTGGCGGTTCAGCGACGCGGTGCTGCCGTTCGTCGTGCTGGCGGTATTTCCGTTCGTGGAGTGGGTGATTCACGTTTTCGTGCTGCACTGGCGGCCGCGTCGTATCGCCGGTGTGACGGTCGACCCGCTGCTGGCACGCAAACACCGCGAGCACCACGCCGACCCGCGAATCACCCGGCTGATCTTCATTCCGCTGCAGTCGCTGTTCGGTGCTCTCGGTGCGGCTCTGGTCACCGCGTTTGTGATCATTCCCCGCACCGGGCTGGGTCTGACCTTCCTGGTGGTGGTGGCCGGGATCGGCGTCGTATACGAGTGGAGCCACTACCTGGTCCACACCGACTACAAGCCCAGGACGTGGTTCTACCGCACGATGTACCGCAACCACCGGCTGCACCATTTCAAGAACGAGCACTACTGGTTCGCCGTCACCACGCCGGGCCTGGCTGACCGGGTCCTGGGGACCTATCCGGACCCGCAGTCCGTGGCGACGTCGCCGACCGCGAAGAACCTGCACGCCGGGGCTGTGAAAAGACCTGCGCCACAGCCGAGTTAGGCCGCCCCAGGATTCTCCCAAGGGAATAGGGTAGTCATTTGCGCCCACCTTTGAGCGACAAAAGCGTTGTGCCACAAAGATTGTCGCTCGGAGGTGGGCAAAGGCGCTATAAGGTCGCCCACAGTGACGGGTGCGACTCGGTCGAGGTAGCGTCTACCCGCCGCCGAGCTTCTTGTAGACCGCGCCGACGATCGGAGTCACGATGGCGCGCGGGGCGTAGCCGCTGGCGATGGACATCGCCTTGGACGTGACACCCGGCACGACTCGCATCTTGTTGCGGTCCAACGCATCCAGCGACAGTTGCGCGGTGTGCTCGACGGAGATCCACAGGAAGTCGGGAATGAGCCTGTCCACCAGCGACGCCTCCGCCGGGTCGGGCGCTTCCGCCCGCACCGGACCCGGCGCGAGCAACGTCACGTGCACCCCGGTGTGGAGCAACTCGCCGCGCAGCGACTCGCTGAACGTGTTGACGAACGCCTTTGTGGCGGCATAGGTGGCGTTGTTGGGAATCGGTGAGTTGCCCGCGGCCGACCCCGAGATCAGGATCCCGCCGGCCCGCCGGGCCAGCATGCCGGGCAGCACCGCCAGCACCAGATCGTGCACGCCGAGGACGTTGAGTTGCACCTGCGCCTTCTCGGCCGCCGGATCGAGCTTGGCTACCGGTCCGAACGTCGCGGTGCCGGCGTTCGCGCACAGAATCGAAATGTCGCGCGCGGCCAACTCGTCGGCCAGTTCGCCGCGCTGCCCCGGGTCGGCAAGGTCCACCGCCCGGACCTCGACCGTGACGCCGTAACGCCGGGTGAGCCGGTCGGCGAGTTCATCGAGCACCTCGCGGCGACGCGCCGTGACGATCAGGTGGTGCCCGCGGGCGGCGAGTTCGGTGGCCAGGGCTTCGCCGATGCCCTGGGAGGCACCGGTGACGACGGCGCGGCTGTTCGGGGACGATGCGGGGACTGGCATGCAGCCAATCGTAGGGCGCAAAGATAGCGAGTAGCGCAAGCGGATCGCGCATGAAGATAGCGAGTAGCGCAAGCG
>JBAXUD010000597.1:0-2066 GCA_037129875.1 Mycobacteriaceae bacterium | reverse complement strand
GGTGCTGCCGGCCGCCGGCATCCTGCTGCGGCTGGGTCAGGACGACCTGCTGGGCCGGATAAAGGCCCCGGTGATCGGCCCGTTCTTCCAGGCTATGAGTGCGGCCGGCGGCGCGCTGTTCGACAACCTGGCCTTGCTGTTCGCCGTCGGTGTGGCCATCGGGTTCGCCCGCAAGGCCGACGGGTCCACGGCGCTGGCCGCGGTCGTCGGCTACCTGGTGATGCAGGCGGTGTTCAAGACCATGTCGCCGTTCGTGCTGGAGGGGGTGCTCGACAAAGCCGGCAAACAGGCCCAGATCAACTACAGCGTCCTGGGCGGCATCATCGTCGGGCTCCTCACCGCCTGGCTGTTCGACCGCTACCACACCATCCAATTGCCGCCCTACCTCGGATTCTTCGGCGGCCGGCGGTTCGTCCCCATCGCGGTCTCGCTGGCCACGCTGGTGGTGGCCTTCGCGATGAGCTACTTCTACCCGGTGTTCAACTCGGGCCTGACCGGGTTGGGCAAGTTCATCGGCGCCTCGGGCGCACTGGGCGCGTTCACCTACGGGTTCGCCAACCGGATGCTGATACCCGTTGGGCTGCATCACATCCTGAACTCCTACGTCTGGTTCCTCTACGGCAGTTACACCAAGCCCGACGGTACGGTCGTCACCGGTGAACTGAGCCGGTTCGCCGCCGGGGACCCAACGGGTGGACATCTGACCGCAGGCTTCTATCCGATTCTGATGTTCGGGCTGCCGGGCGCGGCATTGGCGATGATCCATGTGGCCAACGCCCGGCAGAAGAAGGTCGCCTTCGGCATCCTCTCGGCGGCCGGACTGACCGCGTTCCTGACCGGGGTCACCGAACCGCTGGAATTCGCCTTCATGTTCGTGGCGTTCCCGCTCTACATCGTGCATGCGATCCTCACCGGGTTATCGCTGGCGATCGCCTACCTGCTCGACATCCATCTCGGATTCTCGTTCTCCGCCGGTCTGATGGACCTGTTGCTCTACGGCACCGCGCCGGCGGCCAAGAACGTCCCGTTGCTGATCGGGATGGGCCTGGTGTTCTTCGTGCTGTATTACGCGCTGTTCCGGTTCGTGATCACGAAGTGGAACATGCGCACCCCGGGCCGCGAACTGGAGTCCGATTTCGAGGCCGAGGAGCAGGCCAACCTCAGCGACGGCGCCGTCTCGGCCACCGCAGTCGCCGCCGGCACCGCGGGGGTCGCCACGGCCGCGCGTCCGCTCGCAGACAGCAAGGCCGAGCAGTTGATCGCCGCCTTCGGCGGCCGGGAGAACCTGGTGAACGTCGACGCCTGCATCACCCGGCTCCGCATGGAGGTCGCCGACACCGGAAAGGTGCAGAAAGAACGATTGAAGAGCCTCGGTGCCGCCGGCGTGATCGAGGTGGGCAACAGCGTCCAGGCGGTGTTCGGCACGCAGGCCGAGGCCTTGAAGAACGACATCCTTGACGTTCTTTAATGGCTGAGGCAACTCGCGGCGGCGCTCTGCGCCTGTTGCGGGGGACTGATGGCCTGCACCTGACCAGCTCTGGTGAGCGGGTTGAGGATGGTCGGGTTGGGTAGGGTGACGGGCGCGGCCACCGGGGTGCAGGTGCTGCCGGCGGACGACTGGGCCTGGGCTGAGGCGCTGAAAACGATTCCGCCGGCAAGGCTCCCGGCCGTGAGGATGGTTCCGGTCAGGGTGGCGGCGATACGTCGAGTGCGAGTGCGATTAATAATCTGGGGTCTCCTGGGTTGGTGAAAGCGGGAATTGCGCCTGACTCGACTATGGCCTCTACTTATTTGAACCTTCACATAAACTGAGCACCACGGCGTTGGCAGTGATTCTTGTGTCCGCTACGCCACCGGCCACGCGCCCAAAGTAGGTCAGGCACGTCGTTGGTGGAGGCTGACCGGGAAGCCTAGGATCGACGGTCGGGAGGCCACCATGCGCACGGCACTGCTCGCAGTAGGGATCATGCTCGTCCTCTTCGGACTGCTGTTCACACTCCAGGGCATCGGGGCGGTACAGGGCAGTCCGATGAGCAACACCACGACGTGGTCGGTCCTGGGACCCA
>JBAXUD010000596.1:0-2070 GCA_037129875.1 Mycobacteriaceae bacterium | reverse complement strand
GGGAGCGAGATCAACGAGACCGAGGTCGCCGACGTGACTACTGAGACCGAGACCACGGATACCGCGACAGAGATCGCCGAAGCCGTTTCCGAGCCCGCTGTGGAAGCGGCGCCGCGGCAGCCGATCATCCTGGACCGGCCGATCCAGACCGTCGGCCGCCGCAAGGAGGCCGTGGTCCGGGTGCGCCTGATGCCCGGGACCGGCAAGTTCCACCTCGACGGCCGCACGCTGGAGGCTTACTTCCCCAACAAGGTGCACCAGCAGCTCATCAAGGCGCCGCTGGTCATCGTGGACCGGGTGGACAGCTTCGACGTCCACGCCCACCTCGACGGCGGCGGTCCGTCCGGACAGGCCGGCGCGCTGCGGTTGGCGATCGCCCGTGCACTGATCCTGGTGCAGCCCGAGGACCGGCCGGCCCTGAAGAAGGCCGGCTTCCTGACTCGCGATCCGCGAGCCATCGAGCGCAAGAAGTACGGCCTCAAGAAGGCCCGCAAGGCGCCGCAGTACAGCAAGCGCTGATCGACAGCCAGGAACTCGCCGGGTGTGTTTCACGACACACCCGGCGAGTTTTTTTGTGCCCGTTTGTTTGGCCGGTGCCGCGGGGGAAACTTGTCGTCAGTCGGCGTCGATGCCGGCTGCCCGAGTTGGGAGGATGCGCGGCACTTCATGCCTGCCAACGTGCTGTCGCTGCGGCGGTCTGAACTGCCGATTTGGGGTGCTTAGGGTGGTGTGAGAGGTTGGTGCCATGGGTCGACTGTTCGGGACTGACGGTGTGCGCGGTCTCGCGAACCGCGAACTGACCGCAGAACTGGGTCTGGCGCTCAGCGCGGCCGCTGCCCGCCGGCTGGCACCTTCGGACTCCGGACACCGGGTCGCGGTCGTCGGCCGTGACCCCCGGGCCAGCGGCGAGATGCTTGAGGCGGCCGTCGTGGCCGGCTTGACCAGCGAGGGCGTCGACGCGTTGCTGGTCGGTGTGCTGCCCACGCCGGCGGTGGCTTACCTGACCGCGGCGTATCACGCCGATCTCGGCGTGATGATCTCCGCGTCGCACAACCCGATGCCCGATAACGGCATCAAGATCTTCGGGCCCGGCGGCCACAAGCTTGACGACGACGACGAGGACCGCATCGAGGAGTTGGTCGCCGGGGGGCCCGGACTGCGCCCGGTTGGTGCTGCGGTCGGCCGGGTGCGAACGGCCCCCGATGCGATGGACCGCTATCTGGAGCATGTTGTCGGCGCCGCGGCCAGCCGGCTCGACGGACTGACGGTGGTGGTCGACTGCGCCAACGGGGCCGCTTCCGAAGCCGCCCCCCGGGCCTATGCGGCAGCCGGGGCGCGCGTCATCTCGATCAACGACCAGCCCGACGGGCTCAACATCAACGACGGCTGCGGCTCGACACATCTCGACCCGCTGCGCCAGGCGGTGCTCGCCCATGGTGCCGACCTGGGCCTGGCCCACGACGGTGACGCCGACCGTTGCCTGGCCGTCGACGCCGATGGTCAGGTGATCGACGGAGACGCGATCATGACGGTCCTCGCGCTGGCCATGCATCAGGCCGGCGAGTTGGCATCCAGCACATTGGTTGCCACGGTGATGAGCAACCTGGGGCTGCACCTGGCCATGCGGGAAGCCGGAATCACCTTGCGCACCACAGCTGTTGGAGACCGCTACGTCCTGGAGGAACTTCGGGCCGGTGAGTACAGCCTCGGGGGCGAGCAATCCGGCCATATCGTGATCCCGCAGTTCGGCACCACCGGCGACGGCATTCTCACCGGCCTGCTGCTGATGTCCCGGATGGCCCAGACCCGCTCCTCGCTGGCCGCTTTGGCCGCGCCGATGCAGCCGATGCCGCAGATCCTGATCAACGTCGCAGTCGCCGACAAGGCCGCGGTCGCCGAGACGCCCGCGGTACGCGACGCCGTCGCCCGGGCCGAAGCCGAACTCGGTGACACCGGCCGGATTCTGCTGCGGCCCTCTGGCACCGAACAGATTGTGCGCGTCATGGTCGAGGCGTCCGACGAGGACACCGCACGCCAGGTGGCCCACCGCGTCGCGGAGTCGGTCAGCGC
>JBAXUD010000595.1:0-2074 GCA_037129875.1 Mycobacteriaceae bacterium | reverse complement strand
AGGCCAACGACATCTCGGCCTACATCCCCACCAACGTCATCTCGATCACCGACGGCCAGTGCTTCCTGGAGACCGACCTGTTCAACCAGGGCGTGCGACCGGCCATCAACGTCGGTGTGTCGGTATCCCGCGTCGGTGGCGCCGCCCAGATCAAGGCCATGAAAGAGGTTGCCGGCTCGCTGCGCCTGGATCTGTCGCAGTACCGCGAACTGGAGGCCTTCGCGTCCTTCGCCTCCGACCTCGACGAGACATCGAAGGCGCAGTTGGAACGAGGCGCCCGGCTGGTGGAACTGCTCAAGCAGCCGCAGTACAGCCCGATGTCGGTCGAGGACCAGGTGATCGCGATCTTCCTCGGGACCAAGGGCCATTTGGACTCCGTTCCGGTCGCTGACGTGTCCCGTTTCGAGGCGGAGTTCATCGAGCACCTCAAGGCTTCGGATTCAACGGTGCTCGACGAAATCCGCGACACCCAGAAGCTGTCCGAGGGCCTCGAGGCGACGCTGGAGAGCACTATCGCCGACTTCAAGCGGGGCTTCGCCACCACCGACGGCAGTTCGGTGGTTCCGAACGCCCACGTCGCGGCGATGGACGAGGCCGACGTGGAGAAGGAAGCGGTCCAGGTTCGCAAGCCCGCTCCGAAGAAGAAGTAAATGGCAGCCACACTGCGCGAACTGCGTGGGCGCATCCGCTCGGCCAGCTCGATCAAGAAGATCACCAAGGCCCAGGAGCTGATCGCCACCTCGCGTATTTCCAAGGCGCAGGCCCGCGTGGAGGCGGCTCGGCCGTACTCGGCTGAGATCACCGACATGCTGACCAACCTGGCGGCCGAGTCGGCGCTGGATCATCCGCTGCTGGTGGAGCGGGCCAACCCGAAGCGGGCCGCCGTGCTGGTGGTGTCCTCGGACCGCGGGCTGTGCGGCGCTTACAACGCCAACCTGCTGCGCCGTTCCGAGGAACTCATCTCCCTGCTGCGCTCCGAGGGCAAGGAGCCGGTTGTCTACGTGGTCGGCCGCAAGGCGCTGGGCTACTTCAGTTTCCGCAACTGGACGATCACCGGCTCCTGGATCGGTTTCTCCGACAAGCCGACCTATGAGCAGGCTCAGGAGATCGCCGACACCCTGGTGGCGGCATTCCTGGCCGGCGCCGACGACGAGGGTGAGGGCCCGGGCGCCGACGGCATCCTCGGTGTGGACGAGTTGCACATTGTCTTCACCGAGTTCCGGTCCATGCTGACCCAGATGGCCGAGGCACGGCGGATCGCGCCGATGGTGGTGGAATACGTCGAGGAGGACACCGGGCCGCACACCCTGTTCTCCTTCGAACCCGACGCCACCGCGCTGTTCGGATCGCTGCTTCCCCGGTACGTGGCGACCCGGATCTTCGCCGCACTGCTTGAGGCGGCGGCCTCAGAGTCGGCCTCCCGGCGGCGCGCCATGAAGGCGGCCTCCGACAACGCCGACGATCTCATCAAGGTCCTCACCCTGATGGCGAACCGCGAACGTCAGGCCCAGATCACCCAGGAAATCAGCGAAATCGTCGGTGGGGCAAACGCGCTCGCCGACGCCGCGAAGAAGTAGGAAGCGAAGAGAGATATGACTGTCACCTCCGAGAGCACCATTACCTACGCCAGCAACAAGGACACCGCTGGGCGCGTGGTTCGCATCACCGGCCCGGTCGTCGACGTGGAGTTTCCCCGAGGCCACGTTCCGCAGCTGTTCAACGCGTTGCACGCCGAGATCACCTACGGGGCGCTGGCCAAGACGCTGACCCTTGAGGTGGCTCAGCACCTCGGCGACAACCTGGTGCGCTGCGTCTCGATGCAGCCCACCGACGGCCTGGTGCGCGGTGTCGAGGTGACCGACACCGGTGCCTCGATCTCGGTCCCCGTCGGCGACGGCGTCAAGGGCCACGTGTTCAACGCCCTCGGCGTCTGCCTCGACGAGCCGGGCTACGGTAAGGACTTCGAGAAGTGGTCCATCCACCGGCGGCCGCCGCCATTCGACCAGCTCGAGCCGCGCACCGAGATGCTCGAGACCGGCCTGAAGGTCGTCGACCTGCTGACCCCCTATGTGCG
>JBAXUD010000594.1:0-2080 GCA_037129875.1 Mycobacteriaceae bacterium | reverse complement strand
GTCGCTCGAAGGTGGGCAAATTTGTCATGGTGCACCGGGCGGCGCCGGTTGGGCCTTGATTCGGCGCTCACCCGTTTGCGGCGGGGCGTGATTCGCCGCTCACCCGTTTGCGGCGGGGGCCTGATTCGCCGCTCACCCGTTCGCGGCGGGGGCCTGATTCGCCGCTCACCCGTTCGCGGCGATGTCCTCCAGGGCCGCGAACAGCGTCCGAACCGGCACCCCGGTCCCGCCCTTGGGGGTGTAACCCCACGGTGCGGTGGTGTTGTAGGACGGGCCGGCGATGTCGATGTGCGCCCACTGCACACCCTCGGCGACGAACTCCCGCAGGAAAACCCCGGCGACCAGCATCCCGGCGAACCGCTGCGAGCTGATATTGGCCAGGTCGGCGACGGTCGACTTCAGATCGTCCTTGAGTTCGTCGGGCAACGGCATCGGCCAGCCGTTCTCGCCTTCGCGCTGCGACAGCGCGGCCACCCGGTCGCGGAACTCGTCGCTGCCCATCACGCCGGGGATTCGGGCACCCAGGGCGACGGTCTGCGCCCCGGTCAGCGTCGAGGTCTCGATCAGGTAGTCCGGGTTGTCCTCGCATGCGCGCACGATCGCGTCGGCCAGGATCAGCCGGCCCTCGGCGTCGGTGTTGAGCACCTCGACGGTGATGCCCCCGTACTGCGTCAACACGTCACCGGGCCGCTGCGCGGTGGCCGACGGCATGTTCTCGGCCATCGGCACCGTGGCGATGACGTCGATCGGCAGCTGCTGGCTGGCCGCCAGGACCATGGTCGCGACCACCGCGGCGGCGCCGGCCATATCGGAGGTCATGTGGTGCATCTGGGCGGCCGGCTTGATCGAGATGCCGCCGGTGTCGAAGGTGATGCCCTTGCCGATGAGCGCAACGACTGGAATTTTCCCCGAGTCGCTTCGCTCCTGCCCGCCGGCGCCCTTCTTGCCCTTGGCGCCCCGGTAGGTCAGCCGGACCAGCCGCGGCGGGTTCACCGAACCCTTGCCTACGCCGACGATCCCGCCGTAGCCAGCCTTGGCAAGGGCCTTCTCGTCGAGCACCTCGACGGTCAGCCCGGCAAGCGTCCCCAAAAGCTTTGCCCGCTTGGCGAATTCGTCCGGATGCAGATGACTGGGCGGGGTGTTGACCAGATCACGGGCTGTGGCGACAGCCGAGGCGATGGCCACCGCCCGGGCCGCCTGCCGCTTGGCGCCGGAGGCGGTACTCAAGGCGGTGATCGCGGACAGCGCCGCGTCCTTCGGCATGGTCTTCTCGCTGCGGAACTCGTGCATCTGATAGGCGCCGAGAATCAGACCTTCGACCGCAGCCTCCAGGTGCAGTTCGGACAGCAGGGTGATCACCGACTTCACGCCGCTCAGCGAGCGCGCCGCGACCCCCGAGGCGCGACGGATCACCTCGGCGGGCCATTCGCCGCGCCGGGCACCCAGGCCCACCGCGAGCACACTGCCGACCGGCAGCGACGGCACGTGCAGGCGGGTGAGTTGCTCGTGGCCGGCCTTGGCGCCCAGCGCCCGCAACGCCACCTCGATCTCGCCGATCGCCTCGGCATCCAGGAATGGCCCGCCGACGACAGAAGGGGCTCCGTCGTCGTCCTGGCCGCTGACTACGGGCACGAGGAGAACGGCCGATCCCGCCCCCCGCTTGGGGAGGTTGGTCGCGACGGTGACGGTCGGGGCGGTGTAACCGGGTTGGGTGCTCACCTGCGACACCCTAATCGGGCCGGATTATGGTTGGTCCCCGTGACCGACGACGCTCTGCTGCACGGCCCGCTGGAAAGCCGCCACCGCGACCGCGGGGCCACCTTCGCCGAGTTCGGGGGCTGGCTGATGCCGGTGGCCTACGCCGGCACGGTCGGCGAGCACGCGGCGACCCGCGAGGCGGTCGGCCTGTTCGACGTCAGCCATCTGGGCAAGGCGCTGGTGACCGGTCCCGGGGCGGCGGAGTTCGTCAACTCCGCGCTGACCAACGACCTGCGTCGCATCGGCCCCGGCAAGGCGCAGTACACGCTGTGCTGCACGCCCGACGGCGGGGTGATCGACGACCTCATCGCCTACTACGTCA
>JBAXUD010000593.1:0-2084 GCA_037129875.1 Mycobacteriaceae bacterium | reverse complement strand
CACGATCAGACGAAGTCGACGCCGGACATCTTGATCTGGCCGTCTTCGCGCTCGAGGGTGACCACCACGCGCCAGAGTCGCGGTTGCTGCTGATCCTTGGGCGCCTTCGCGCCTTCTCGTTGCGAGGTGGCCGAAATCAGCACGACGGCACCATCGCCGGTGACGGACTCCACCGCGGCGTCGTTGATCGCTGCCTTGGTGACGATCTTCTCGTCCTTGAGCGCCTTGACGAAATCGTCTGCGGTATCGGCGAAATTGGCGCGGAACCGCCCGGTCGAGCCGTCGAGCACCCGCTGCACACTGTCCTGCGCGGTGTTGTAGTCGATGGACATCAGATTGATGACGTCCTGGCGTGCGGCGGCGGTGTACTCCGCGGCAGTGTGGCGTTGCTGGCTGATCTTCTGGTGTTGCCACACCATGTAGCCGGTGGCCGCCAGAAGCCCCGCCGTCAGCAGTGCGGCGATGCCCACCGCCACTGCGGGCAACACCGGGAAAGCCGGGGACGGCGCCGCGGCGTCGGGGAAAGATTCTGGGACGGGTGTTGTTTCATCTTCGGCCTCATCGGCCTCGGGCTTTCGGTCGGCCTCACCGGCCTCGGGCTTCCGGTCGGCCTCACCGGCCTCGGGCTTTCGGTCGGCCTCACCGGCCTCGGCGATCCGGCGCCGCAGGTCCTCGGCCCGGGCGCGCGCAGCCTCTGCGCGGGCCTCGGCGGCTGCGGCCTCGTCTTCGGCTTCCCGGGCCAGTTCATCGGTGACGCGGCGGGCCGCCGGTTCCGGATCGCTGGTCGCCACCTGACCTCCCGTTGATATTCGGCGCACAAACCTGCGCCCAGCGCACGTTAGCGCGCCGACGCCGATATCCGAATCTTTCCTGACCGCCGGACCGCAACGGATCCGGTATGCGACAGTAAAACAGTGCCATCGACGGTGCGATCGACCCTAGCCGCCGCCGCTGTACTGCCGGTGGTGGGACTTCTCGCGCCCGGGCCTGCCTCGGCCGCCGAGTGCAATGACGCGTTCTGCACCCCGGGCATCACCGGGGGTGTGGTGCTCGGAGCGCCGTGCCCGCAGACCTCGTTCTTCGTGTTCGGGACGACGTCATGGGGCCGGCTGGTGTTCTGCGGGTCACCGCGGCGCTACGAGCCCCGCTACTTCCGCTCACCACCCATGGTGGGTATCAAGGACCTCGACTCCAGCTGCACCGGATACGAGAACTCGGTGGCTCAGGCGCCCGACGGCCTGTTCCTGACTTGCGGTTTCGTGAACAACCGGGCGGTGTGGGTGCGCGGGGACGCCTGACGTCCCTACCAGTGCCTCAGCGAGCACAGGGCGCCCTTGGCCCCGGAATTGCTGGCCACTACCGCGCCGTCGACGGCCAGTGTGCAGTGGAAGTTCGGTGGGGTGGGGGACTGTCCGCTGGTGGCGGTCACCATCGCCCAGTACTCCGGGTTGGCCAGCCGTACGGTCAGGACCCACGGCTTGTCAGGCCCGATGTCAGCCTCGATCTTGGGACTGAACTGGTACGGATTGTGGCTGTAGTCGGCGAAGTTGGGTGGCTCGGCGTCCCGGTAATAGATGTCGGCGGGGAACGGGCTGTCGGTGTAGACGGTGTAGGTGACGTCGTGCAACACCGGGGGATCGGCCGCCGCGGGGCCGGCGGCGATGACCGCGGTCGCCGCCACCGCCACGGCAGAACCTATCCGGAGACCTATCGCAGCGAGCCGCATAGGGTGAGCATCGCATGTCACCTGCCCGCCGAGAAGTGTGTTTGCCCCGTCTAAGCTCGCAGAGGTTTCGGCGAGGAGGAGGTGTTCGGCTGCATGGGTGGCGTACGCCCGGACCGTCCCGGCGATGGGGACGGACCCGCGGTGGCTGACATGGTGGCCGAACTCGCCGAGGCCGAGGCCGCAGAAGCCGATGCGCGGGCGCAGGCCGAGTCGGCCCGGGCCCGAGCCGACGGGGTACGCCCCGACGCGGCCGACGAGCAACCTGCGGATGAGTCCGACCGGCGGATCGGGCAGACGGCCGGGCTGGCTGTGGCGGCCCTGCTGACCGCCGCTGCTCTGACCCTGACCGCCCTGATGC
>JBAXUD010000592.1:0-2089 GCA_037129875.1 Mycobacteriaceae bacterium | reverse complement strand
GCGATGGTGGCGTAAATGAGAACCGGGGCAAGGGCATTGGGCAGGATGTGGCGCACCAGGATCCGCAATGTCGATGCGCCCAGCGCCTGGGCGGCCAGCACGTAGTCCGATCCGCGGATCGAGAACACCGAGGAGCGCACCAGCCGCATGGCCGTCATCCAGCCGAATGCGATCAGCGCCATCGACACCGTCCACACCGAGCGGTGCGCCGAGACCGTCAACAGGATCAGTGCGCCCAGGAACAGCGGGATGCCGAAGAACACGTCGGTGACCCGGGCCAGCACCGAGTCGATCCAGCCGCCGAAGTAGCCGGCCGGCGCCCCGACCAGCACCCCGATGATGAGCACGCCGATCACCGTCAGCACCCCGATGGACACCGAGGTTCGCGCCCCGTAGACGACGTTGGCGTAGTAGTCGCAGCCCTGCAGGTCGATGCCGAACCAGTGCGCGGCACTGGGGGCCTGCCGCGACAGCGACAGGTCGCAGTCGGTGGGGTCGACGCCGCCGGCGAACAGCGCCGGGAACAGCGCCATCGTCACCATCACCACCATGATCGTCATGCCGATCAGAAACAGCGGGTTGGTGCGCAGGTAGCGCCACGCGTCGCTCCACACGCTGGACTGCTCTGCCCGCGGCGCCGCGTCGGCTGCTTCAGACACAGGGATCGGGTCACTCATAGCGGATCCTCGGATCGGCCACCGCGCACAGCACGTCGGCGAGCAGATTGAAGAAGATGTAGAAGAACACCATCATGGTGACGATCCCGACCACCACCGGGCCCTGCTGGGAGCGCACCGCGTCGAAGATGGCCCGGCCCAGACCCGGCAGGTTGAACACCGACTCGGTGACGATCGCCCCGCCGAGCAGCGAGCCGATGTCGGCGCCGATGAAGGTGATGACCGGAATGAGGCTGTTGCGGAACGCATGCCGCAGCACGATGCGGGTCTGTCCGACGCCCTTGGCCCGGGCGGTGCGGATGTAGTCGGCCGAAAACGCTTCCAGCATGGCGGTTCTGGTCAGCCGCGCCACATAGGCCATCGACAGCGCGGCCAGCACCAGACCGGGCAGCAGGTAGCTGACCCAGCCGTCGGCGATACCGGCGATGGGCAGCCAGCGCAGTTTGAACCCGAAAGCGTACTGCGCCAGGAAGCCCAGCACGAAGACCGGGATCGACACCAGCACGGTGGTGGAGACCAGCACCAGGTTGTCGAAGAAGGAATTGCGGCGCAGCGCGGCCAGGATGCCCGCGGTGATGCCGAGGATGGTCTCGAACACCACGGCGACGACGGTCAGCCGGACCGTCACCGGCAGACGCTGGGAGATGGTCTCCACCACCGGGCGACCGGAGAAGTCTTTGCCGAAGTCGCCGTGCAGCAGGCCCCACAGGTACTTGCCGTACTGGACGATGAAGGGGTCGTCGAGGTTGAAGTTGGCGCGGATCTGCGCTTGCACCGCCGGGCTGAGCGGGCGGTCGCCGGCCAGTGCGCGCACCGGGTCGCCGGGTAGCGCGTAGACCATCGCGTAGATCAGCAGCGAGGCGCCGATGAGGATCGGGATGGTCAGCAGCAGACGTCGGAACACGAAGCGGGTCAACGGATCACACCGCCTCGCCGTCGACGACGACGTCGGCCAGCTCGATCTCGCCGAGGATGTTGTAGCCCACCCCGGACACCCGCTTGTCCCACACCGCCTGGTCCAGGCCGCAGAACAGCGGTGTGGCCGGCAGATCCTGCACCAGGACGTTCTCGGCCTTCTCGTAGGCGAGGCTGGCGGCCTCGATGGTCGGCGCGCGGTCACCGGCGTTCAGCGCGTCGTCGAATGCCGGGCTGCTGTAGAAGGTGGTGTTGGACCCGGCCGGGGCCAGGGCGGCGGTGGCGAACTGCGGGGCCAGGAAGTTCTCGATCGAGGGGTAGTCCATCACCCACGCCAGCCGGAACGGCCCGGTCATCTCCTTGGCGTCGCGCTTGGACAGGAATTCGTTGAACTGCAGGTTGCCGCGCAGCTTGTACGGCAGGCCGATCTTGCGGAACATGTTGCCCACCGCGGTCATCCAGCCGTCGTGCCCGGCGCCGGCGTTGAACCAGATCTC
>JBAXUD010000591.1:0-2093 GCA_037129875.1 Mycobacteriaceae bacterium | reverse complement strand
GTCTGCTCGAGGCCGCCGGCTACCGGCGCGCTCCCGACGGTACCGACGCCGACGTTGTGGTGTTCAACACCTGCGCGGTGCGGGAGAACGCCGACAACAAGCTCTACGGCAACATCAGCCACCTCGCGCCCCGCAAGCAGGCCAACCCCGATATGCAGATCGCCGTCGGCGGCTGCCTGGCACAGAAAGACCGCGATAATGTGCTGACCCGGGCGCCATGGGTCGACGTGGTCTTCGGCACCCACAACATCGGTTCACTGCCGGTGCTGCTGGAGCGCGCCCGGCACAACCGCACCGCGCAGGTCGAGATCACCGAGGCGCTGCGGGAGTTTCCGTCGGATCTTCCCGCTGCCCGCGAATCTGCCTATGCGGCATGGGTTTCCATCTCAGTCGGCTGCAACAACACCTGCACCTTCTGCATTGTGCCGTCGCTGCGCGGCCGGGAGCTGGACCGCCAACCCGCCGACATCCTGGCCGAGGTTCGCTCCCTGGTGGATCAGGGCGTGCTCGAGGTCACGCTGTTGGGCCAGAACGTCAATGCCTACGGGGTCTCCTTGGCTGCCGACGAGCGCTTGCGCGAGTCGCCGATAGCCCGGTCGGACACGCCCCGTGACCGTGGGGCCTTCGCATCGCTGCTGCGCGCATGCGGCCACATCGAGGGCCTGGAACGGGTCCGTTTCACCTCTCCGCATCCCGCGGAGTTCACCGACGACGTGATCGAGGCCATGGCGCAGACGCCCAACGTCTGCCCGGCCCTGCACATGCCGCTGCAATCCGGATCCGACCGCCTGCTGCGGGCGATGCGGCGCTCCTACCGGGCCGAGAAGTACCTCGGCATCCTGGATCGCGTGCGGACGGCGATGCCGCACGCCGCGATCACCACCGACATCATCGTCGGCTTCCCCGGCGAGACCGAGGAGGACTTCGCCGCCACCCTCGAGGTGGTACGGCAGGCGCGTTTTTCGGCGGCCTTCACCTTCCAGTACTCCCGCCGGCCCGGCACCCCGGCCGCCGACCTCGACGGCCAACTGCCCAAAGACGTGGTGCAGGAGCGCTATCAGCGGCTGATCGAACTGCAGGAACGTATCTCGCTGGAGGAGAACACCGCCCTGATCGGAACCACGGTCGAGGTGCTGGTGGCCACCGGGGAGGGTCGCAAGGACGCTGCGACCGCCCGGATGACCGGACGTGCCCGCGACGGGCGTCTGGTGCACTTCGCGCCTGGGGACGCCGCGGTTCGTCCCGGTGACGTTCTGCGCACCACGATCACCGGGGCGGCGCCGCATCACCTGATCGCCGACGCTGCGTTGTCGTCCTACCGGCGGACCCGCGCCGGTGACGCCCACGCCGCGGGCCGCCGCCCGCGCACCGTCGGCCTGGGCCTTCCCATGGTGGGTACCTCCCCGCTCGAATCCCAGCCCCCCACGACAGGATGTGCCCGATGACCGGATCGCCCGACGAGTTCGAGGCTTACCGGGCCGACATGGAAGCCGCAGAACGCCGGGTGGCCGGTGAAATCGATCCCGGCGCAAGGGCTTTGGTGGTCGCGATCCTGGTTTTCGTGCTGGTGGTGTCGTTTATCCTGCCGCACGCCGGTGCTGCCCGGGGCGTTGACGTCCTGATGGGCGACGACCAGGCGATCGCCGCCGGGGTGGCATTGCCGCACCGCGTCTTCTGTTGGCTGGCGGTGGTTTTCGGAGTCGGTTTCTCCATGCTGGCGCTGTTGACCCGGCGCTGGACCGTGGCCTGGATCGCTCTGGCCGGCAGTGCGGTGGGCAGCGCCATCGGCCTTCTCGCGGTGTGGTCGCGTCAGACCGCCACCGCTGGCCATCCGGGGCCGGGAGTCGGCCTCATCCTTGGCTGGATCACGATCATGTTGCTGGCGTTCCACTGGGCTCGGGTGGTGTGGACGCGCACTGCGGTGCAGTTGGCCGCTGAGGCGCAGCGCCGCCGGGACGCCGCAGAAAACGAGCCGAGGTCGCTGCTGGACGGACTGGACCGGCCGACTGATCCCGGGGCGCGCCCCGAGGATCTTTAGCGCCGTTTCGCGACGGCCTGCGCCGCCGCTACCGCCGTTTCGCGACGGCCTGCGC
>JBAXUD010000590.1:0-2094 GCA_037129875.1 Mycobacteriaceae bacterium | reverse complement strand
GACAACTTCGAGATCTTCGACTTCGACCTCGGCGACGAGGAGATCGAGGCGCTGACGGCACTGAACAAGGGCGAGGCGGGGCGGATGGGACCCAACCCCGACACGTTTGCCTATATCCCGGACTGAATCCGGGGGCTGCCCACATCCCGGACTGAGCGCGCATCGAGAGTGCGCACAGATCGCGAATCCGCCGCGGGAAAAGGCGCTCTCAGCGCATTCTCGGCGCGCGGTTACTCCGCCGGCGGGCACGCACCGCGCTGATCGCCGACTTGAGACCGCGAACCCGCTCCCCAGGACTGAGCGCGTCGAACATGCGCTCGCTGCGGGTTTCGGGTGCATCGTCGGCGGTGGCGCGCAGGAACCGATCGGGCAGTGACAGTTTGGCGATGGTCCGCCAGGTCTTGGCGTACTGAACCAGCAGCGGCCCACTGGTGTAGGGCAGGTCGTACTTGTCGCACAGCGCGCGCACCCGCACCGAGATCTCCGCCAGCCTGCGGCTCGGGAGGTCCGGGTAGAGATGGTGCTCGATCTGGTACGACAGGTTGCCGGTCATGAACCCCAGCACCGGCCCGGCGTCGATGTTCGCGCTGCCGAGCATCTGGCGCAGATACCACTGCCCCTGGCCCTCGCCCACCATGTCGGTGGTGGTGAACTTCTCGGCACCGTCGGGAAAATGACCGCAGAAGATCACCGCGTTGGTCCACACGTTGCGGATGACGTTGGCCAGCAGATTGGCCTTGAGTGTGGAGGCGAATCCCGCGCTCGGCGACAGCGCCGTCAGCGCCGGGTAGACCAGATAGTCCTTGCCGAGCTGGCGGCCGGCCTTGGTGGACAGTTCGCGTAGCCGTACCAGCGCCGCGGGCCGCGTCTCGGGGTTGGCGGCTTTGCGCAACTCCAAGTGCTGCAGCGCGATTCCCCACTCGAACTGCACGGCCAGCACGGTGTTGATCAGCAGGTTGAGGACGTTGCGCGGCTTCCACGGCTCATCGCGGGTGACGCGCAGCACGCCGTAGCCGACGTCGTCGTCCATGCCCAGGATGTTGGTGTACTTGTGGTGCGCGACGTTGTGGGTGACGCGCCAGTGCTTGGACGCGCCGACCATGTCCCACTCCCAGGTGGAGGAATGGATCTCCGGGTCGTTCATCCAATCCCACTGCCCGTGCAGGACGTTGTGCGCGATCTCCATGTTCTCGATGATCTTGGCCAGCGCAAGCGTGCCGGCGCCCGCCCACCAGGCTGCCCGTCGGGAGCCGAAGGCCAGCAGCAGTCGTCCGGCCGCCTCCAGTCCGCGCTGCGCGGCGATGGTACGACGGATGTAGCGGGCGTCCCGATCTCCCAGTGCGTCCTCCACATCGCTGCGGATCGCGTCGAGTTCGGTTGCCAGAGCATCGATGTCGGCATCGGTCAGGTGAGTGAAGGCCT
Source organism: Mycobacteriaceae bacterium (assembly GCA_037129875.1). Lineage (GTDB taxonomy): Bacteria > Actinomycetota > Actinomycetes > Mycobacteriales > Mycobacteriaceae > Mycobacterium. The sequence goes on along the minus strand of JBAXUD010000590.1, from coordinate 672 downwards.
CGATATCGCTGATCGCCATCAGATGTCCACCACACAATCGCCACTCGGCGCCGTCACGCAGACCTGCACCCGGCTACCGGGCTCGTGCTCGGCGCCATTACGCAGATCGACGACGCGACCGTCCACCAAGCTCACCACGCAGGTGTGACAGATGCCCATCCGGCAGCCGAACGGCATCAGAACACCGGCTTGCTCACCGGCTTCCAGCAGTGAGGTCGCCGCGTCAACCGTCCGGGTGACTCCGCTGCGGGCGAACGTCACGGCACCGCCCCCGGCCGGCCCCGCCCGGCGCCCGGCGGCGAAGCGCTCCAGGTGCAGACGGTCAGCGATTCCTGCGGCAGCCCAGGCATCTTCGGCCTCGGCCAGCATGGACTCGGGCCCGCAGGCCCAGGTCTGCCGCTCACGCCAGTCGGGCGCCACATCGTCGAGCCGGGACAGGTCGAGCCGCCCGTCGGTCCGGGTGGCGCGCACGGTCAGCCGGTATCCGGGGTGGCGGTCGGCAAGCGCGTGCAGTTCGTCGGCGAACATCACCTCAGCCGGCGACGGCGCGCTGTGCAGATGCCGCACATCGGCGGGATCATTCCCCGAGTCGCTGCGCTCCTGCCCGCCGGGTCCCATCCCCGAGTCGCTGCGCTCCTGCCCGCCGGGTCCCATCCCCGAGTCGCTGCGCTC
>JBAXUD010000059.1:0-12147 GCA_037129875.1 Mycobacteriaceae bacterium | reverse complement strand
CGGTTCGTCGCCGACGCGTCCCATGAACTTCGGGCCCCGCTGACGGTGCTGCACACCAGGGCACAACTGCTTGCCAGTCGGGTCAGCTCAGGGGACCTGGCGGCGGCCCGCAAAGACGCCGATGCCCTCGTTGACGACACCCGCATCCTGGGCGGGATCGTCGATGATCTGCTGGCGTCGGCCACGATGACGGCGGGTACACCGGAGGCGGCGAGGGTCGATCTCGAAGCACTGGCGCGTTCGGTGTGCGACAGCATGGGGGCTTACGCCGGCTCACTCGGCGTGACATTGGGCTGCGACGCATCCGGTGCGGACGACATCCGCGGTGTAGATGTCATGGGGTCCGAGGCCGCGCTGCGGCGCGCTCTGACCGCACTGATCGACAACGCCCTCGGGCACGAACACAGCGGCGGCACAGTGCAATTGCGGGTGTACCGCGATGGACAACAGGTGATCGCCTCAGTGGCCGACGACGGCGAGGGAATAGATCCCGATGTGCTGCCGACCCTGTTCGACAGGTTCTCGCATGGTGCGGCCCACACCACCCGGGCAGACCGAGAGTCCTACGGTATCGGTCTGGCACTGGTGCGCGAGATTGTCCAGGCGCACGGTGGAGAAATCCGAGTCTCCTCAACGCCGGGTCACGGTGCCACGTTCACCATGATGCTTCCTGCCGCACCGCCCGGCCCCCAGTGACCATCAGCGAGAATCCGGAAGGGAAATCATGAAGCGTTGTGCCCGAATCGGTATGGCGGCCGCAGCTGTTGCGTCGATGCTCACGGCGTGTGGTTCGCCGACGCCGTCCCCGGTGGGACCGACCGGCGGAAAGCTGACTGTCTTCGCCGCCGCCTCACTGAAGAAGGCGTTCTCTGAAATCGGTGAACATTTCACGACCGACAACCCCGGCAGTGTTGTCGAATTCTCCTTCGCCGGATCGGCCGATTTGGTGACCCAGTTGACCCAGGGCGCGCCCGCAGACGTGTTGGCCACTGCCGACACCAAGAACATGGACAGGGCCGCCACGGCCGGTCTGTTGGCTGGCGCACCGTCCAACTTCGCCACCAATACGCTGACAATCGTTGTGGCGCCCGGCAATCCGAAGAAGATCGCTGCGTTCAGAGACCTAGCGGCACCGGGATTGTCCGTTGTTGTGTGCGCGCCGCAGGTGCCCTGCGGGTCAGCCACCACGAAGGTCGAACAGGCGACCGGCGTGACGTTGAATCCGGTCAGCGAGGAGTCCCAGGTCACCGATGTACTCAGTAAGGTCCTCACCGGGCAGGCCGACGCCGGTGTCGTTTATGTCACCGACGCCCAGAGTGCCGGTGACAAGGTGACCGCCGTGGCATTCCCCGAGTCCGCGGGCGCGGTCAATACCTACCCGATCGCTGTCCTGAAGCAGGCCCACGATCCTGAACTGGCACGCAAGTTCATCGACCTCGTCGCCGGTGAGGCGGGCCAGAAGATCTTGATCGCGGCGGGTTTCGCCAAGCCCTGAGTCGGTCAGTCGAGTTCAGCGAGCACATCGAACAGGTCTCGGACGCCGCTGAGTGAATTGGCCGGCACCACCGCGTCGCAGTACGGAAGTGCAGCTGCCATGGATCCGGCCAGTGGTTGGAAACCCGGTGCCGCGGCCCGCGGGTTGAGCCACACCAGATGGGCGGCACGGCGCTTGAGTCGGGCGAGTGCGTGCTCGAGCAACTCGGGCGGATCGCCGTCCCAGCCGTCGGAGGCGATGATGACCACTGCTCCGCGCAGTGCGCTGCCGTGCGGTGCGGCCAGTAGTTCGGCGATTGAGCGGCCCAGGTGGGTGCCGCCGTAGCGATCGTTGACCCGGTCGTTGGCCCGCGAGAGCGCGACTTCGGGCGATCGGTGGGCCAGAACCGCGGTCAGTCGGGTGAGTGTGGTTGAGAAGGCGAAAACCTCCGGATTGATTCGCCCCTGGTGCAGCGCTGCGGCCCGCATCAGGTGCAGATAGATTCCGGCGTACGGCTGCATCGAACGGCTGACGTCGCAGATCAGCACCAGCCGTCGGCGTCGCTGCCGGGGATGGGTACGGACCAGGACCACCGGCTCGAAGCCGGTGGAACGTGACGCGCGCAGGGTCGCGCGCAGGTCAATGCGCCTACCGTGCCGGTCGCGATCGGTGCGCAGGCTGCGTCGGGTTGGCCAGCGCGCCACCGTGCGTTCCAGCCAACTGCCGATCAGCGCAAGGTCGGCCGTGTCGAACTCCTCGAATGGTTGCTCGGCTCGGGTCACGATGCGACTGGGCAGCACATCGGGAACGGCATGCGCGTCATCGTCAGATGCTCCGGCTCTCAGTGACGGCGGCCGGGTGGTCCAGGGCAGGCCGCTGGCCTGTGGCCCGGTGTCATCACGGCGTCCCGTCGCCGGAACGGCCGAAGCGGCGGTCCCGCGCAGTGTCTTGAGTGACACCGGGTCCACCGGCAACACGGCATCGGCGAATACCGCTGCGAACACCGCGTCGAACGCCGGTAGATCGTCGGCCCGGTTCACCAGCGTCAGCCGGGCCGTCCAGTACAGCGCGGTCCGAGAGGTCGGCAGCATCCGGTGGGTGGCGGCAACGAAAGTCGTTGGACCGCTGGCCGATACAGTGACTCCACCGCGTCGTAGCCGATTGACCAGCGCTACCGCGAACGCGGCCAGATCGACCCCGCGCAGTAGCGCCGGTGTGGTCACGCGGTGCGGCGTCGTCGCACCAGCCACGCCAGGATGAGCAGGACAAACCCCGCCGCACCGGCTGCCGCGTACTTCGTCAGCGCGGTTCCGCCGGCCAACTCCAGGAGGTCGACTGCCTCTGGCTCGGGGGCGGTCGCCACTCGCGGAGCTGCACCGTTGGCGGTTGCCGAACCGGCCCTTGTCGTCTCGGCGGCTGTTGCTTCGGCAACCGGAGCCGAGCCACCGGCGAGCTTGACCTCCAAGGCGTCGACAAACTGCCCGAGCAGTTTCTCCGAGACCTGCTGCAGCATTCCGCTGCCGAACTGGGCCAGCTTGCCCACGATCTTCAGATCGGTGTTGACGGTCACCCGGGTGTTCGCGCCGGCCTCCTGGGCTTGCAGGGTGATCACCGCCGCGGCGTTGCCACCGCCGCGGGAGTCCTTGGCCCGGCCGTCGATGAGGGCCCGGTGGTTGACGTCATCCTTTTCCAGGAAGTGCGCCTTGCCGCTGAACTCGCTGGTGACCGGACCGACCTTGACCTTCACCTTGGCCAGGAAGTCGTCGCCCTCGCGGCCGAGCAGTGAGGCACCTGGCATCAGCGGAACCACCTGCTCCATATCGCTGAGCAGGTCCCAGGCCTTGTCGACGGGAACACTGAGGGTGAACTCGTTGGCGATGATCATTGGGGGGTTTCTCCTTTTATCCGGCGGCCAGTTGGGTGCGGTATTGCGTGAATGCATCGCGCAGGGCTGCGCTGTCATCGGGCGTCTTGCCCAACGTGCTCAGAGCGGCTTGCGCCGCCGGGTCGACGAGATCGCCGACACCGAGGGTGACCAGGGCGGCCACCCAGTCGATCGTCTCGGCTACTCCGGGTGGCTTGTCCAGATCGAGTTCACGTGCGCTGCCGACGAATTGGGTGGCGTGCTCGATCAGCGCTGCGGTCGCGCCCGGCACGCTGCGCCGTACGATCGCGGCCGCTCGGGCTGGCTCCGGATAGCTGATCCAGTGGTACAGACAGCGCCGGCGCAGTGCGTCGTGCAGATCGCGGCTGCGGTTGGAGGTCAGTACCGTCACCGGTGGGCGCTGGGCGACGAACGTGCCGAGTTCGGGGATCGTGACCGTCGCCTCGCCGAGGAACTCCAGCAGCAGCGCTTCGAATTCGTCATCGGCGCGGTCGATCTCGTCGATCAGCAGGACCGGTTGAGTGGGCCCGCGGTGGCGAACGCAGGCCAGGATGGGCCGGTCAACCAGATAGGTCTCGGTGTACAGGTCCGCTTCATCGAGACCCGCACCGCGCGCTTCGGCTAACCGGATACTGAGCAACTGGCGCTGGTAGTTCCAGTCGTAGAGCGCCTCAGCGGCGGTCAGGCCCTCGTAGCACTGCAACCGGATCAGCGGTGTGGCCAGCACAGCGGCAAGAGTTTTCGCGGCAGTGGTCTTACCGACGCCGGGTTCGCCCTCCAGCAACAATGGCCGGTTGAGTTCGGCAGCCAGGTAGAAAGCGGATGCGGTACCGGTGTCGAGCAGGTACCCATGCTCATCGAAGCGGTGGACAAGATCGTCGACGGAGGCGAAAGTCACTGGGCCGCCACCGCGAGCAGACGCTGGTAGTCGTCCCAGGTGTCGACGTCGAGCGGTACCGGCCCGTCGACCGCAACCTCGTTGACGCCGAAGCGCCCGCTGTCGAGGAGCTTCCACACGCCCTTGTCGCCGTGCAGTTCGCTCAGTTCGCCGAAGATGCTTCGGCTCAACCAGAACGGGTGACCGATCCCGTCTTCGTAGCGGCATACCGCGATCGGCTCGCTGGTCCCGACGTCGAGTAATCGGCGAACGGCTTGAGGTGAGACATCCGGTTGGTCTCCGAGGAGTACCACGAGTCCGGCGCTGCGCGGGTCCACCAGTGAGATGGCCACCTTCAGGGATGCCGAACAACCCGAGCCGTGATCATCGACGACTACCGTCTCGAGGTCGTCGAGCGCAACGTGATTCCGGACGTCTGTGTGCGCCCCGCCCAGTGTGACGATCAGCTGGTCAAACCCGCATGTGCGGGCCATCCGAAGCGTCTCGCCCAGCAGGGTCGAATCCCGGTACGGCAGAATCTGTTTGGGTTGCCCGAGCCGCCGTGAACTGCCGGCGGCGAGTACGACGCCGGTGATGAGACCGGGGCTCATGCGTCCGCCTGCGCCGACGCGAATGTTGTGCGGCAACCAGGGCAGCAGAACCAGTGATCCTGTTCGCCGATCCGGAGGTGGACGGTGTTCGGACCGACGGTGACTGTCATGCCGCATATCGGGTCCAGCGCCGTGGTCACCGTCGGCTGATCATCTGCAGCGATGACAACCAGACCACCCGAACGGATTCCGGAGATCATCTCCGCGGCGATCGACACCGCGATCTCGGCGGGTGTCTGCGCGCCGATCGGCAGTCCGACCGGGGTGTGCACCTTGGACAGATCAGATTCATTGAGACTCAACGACTCAAGAACCGAGGCGCCGCGGACCTGACTGGCGACCAGACCGATGTAGCCGACACCGGCGTCCAGTGCCGCCCGGATCATCTCGGCTTCGGCACCGCCGTGGGTCGCGATCACGGCCGCGGTCGCCCCGTCGAACCCGGTGGCACTGTCGTCGCTGCGAACCTCGTAGCCAAGCACCACACATACCTGCTGTAGCGCCCGGGCGATCGGGGTGTCACCGCAGATCCGCACCAGCGGCGACGGAATCTGAGGTGCCAGAAAGATTTCCAGGGCACCGCCGGACAAACACGGGTTGACCACTACGCACGCACCGGGGGCATCCGGGAAGTGGACGTCGCCGTCGGGGAGCACTCGCAGCAGCACACTCTGTCCGGTTTGCAACGCTCCGAGTGCGGCCTTTCGCACGGAACTCTGTGCGCACTGTCCGCCGACGAAACCCTCGATCGTGCCGTCGGGCAGCAGGATCGCCTCATCGCCTGCCTGGGCCGAGGTGGGGTGCTGGGCGCGCACGACAGTCGCGTGCACGAACGAATTACGGTCGTGACGCAGCTGGCGTGCCCGATCGGCGATGGTCATGGTGTGTGATCGTCCCCGCTAGATCGGCGGCGTCGCGCGGCCCTGCATGGCCTCCCACACCCGCGACGGCGTCAGCGGCATATCGGCATGCCGAACCCCGAACGGCGCCAACGCATCCACCACGGCGTTGACGACCGCCGGCGGTGAGCCGACGGTGGCCGACTCGCCGACGCCTTTGGCGCCGATCGGGTGGTGCGGGGACGGTGTGACAGTGTGACCGGTTTCCAGGTACGGAACCTCCAGGGCGGTCGGGATCAGGTAATCCATCAGCGACCCGCCGAGGCAGTTGCCCTCCTCGTCGAAGGAGATCATCTCCATTAGGGCCATGCCGATACCGTCAACGATGCCGCCGTGCACCTGACCCTCGATGATCATCGGGTTGATCCGGGTGCCGCAGTCATCGACCGCCAGGAATCGGCGGACCTTGACCATCGCGGTGCCCGGGTCGACATCGACCACGCAGATGTAGGCCCCGTAGGGGTAGGTCAGGTTGTCCGGGTTGTAGCAGACCTCGGCGTCCAGACCGCCCTCGATCCCCTCGGGCAGATCAGCCGGGCCGTGCGCCCGCATCGCGATGTCCTGGATGGTCACCGACGCCGACGGGTCGCCCTTGATATGGAACGAACCCTTGTCCCACTCGAGGTCAGCCACCGACGCCTCGAGCATGCCCGAGGCGATGATCTTGGCCTTGTCGCGAATCTTGCGTGCCACCAGGGCCGCCGCCGCACCCGAGACCGGCGTGGACCGACTGCCGTAGGTGCCCAACCCGAACGGAGTCTGATCTGTATCGCCGTGCACGACATCGATGTCCTCCGGCGGGATGCCCAACTCCTCAGCGATGATCTGGGCGAAGGTGGTCTCGTGGCCCTGGCCCTGGGTCTGCACCGAAAGCCGAACCACGGCTTTGCCGGTCGGGTGGATCCGCAATTCGCAACCATCGGCCATACCCAGGCCCAGGATGTCCATATCCTTGCGGGGCCCGGCACCGACGGCCTCGGTGAAGAACGAGATGCCGATGCCCATCAGCTCGCCGCGGGTGCGCTTCTCGGCCTGCTCGGCGCGAAGTTCGTCGTAACCGATCATGTCCATGGCCAGCCGCATGGTGGTCTCGTAATCACCGGAGTCATACGTCCACCCGGTCTTGCTCTGATACGGGAACTGTCCGGGCTTCAACAGATTCTTCAGCCGCAACTCGGCTGGATCCATCTTCAGATCGAAGGCCAGGCAGTCGACTAGGCGCTCGACGAAATAGACCGCCTCGGTGATCCGGAACGAGCAGGCGTACGCCACTCCGCCGGGAGCCTTGTTGGTAAAGACCGCCGTCATGTGGCAGTAGGCGGCCTCGATGTCGTAGCTGCCGGTGAACACGCCGAAGAAGCCGGCCGGGTACTTCACCGGCGCCGCGACGCCGTTGAACGCGCCGTGGTCGGCGAGCACGCTGGAACGGATCGCCAGGATCTTGCCCTCGGAGGTGGCCGCGATCTCGCCGACCATGATGTAGTCGCGGGCGAACCCGGTGGAGGTCAGGTTCTCGCTACGGTCCTCCATCCACTTGACCGGCTTGCCGAGTACCAGCGAGGCGACGATTGCGCAGACATAGCCCGGATAGATCGGCACCTTGTTCCCGAAGCCGCCGCCGATATCGGGGGCGATCACCCGGATCTTGTGCTCGGGGATTCCGGCCACCAATGCGTACAAGGTGCGGTGCGCGTGCGGCGCCTGCGTTGTCGACCACAGCGTGAGCTTGCCGCTGACCGGATCGAGATCGGCAACCGCGCCGCAGGTCTCCATCGGAGCGGGATGCACGCGCGGATAGATGATCTCCTGCTTGACGACGACGTCGGCCTTCGCGAAGACGGCATCGGTGGCGGCGGCGTCGCCGGTCTCCCAGTCGAAGCAGTGGTTATCGGTCTTGCCGTCGAGGTCGGTGCGGATCACCGGCGACGACGGATCCAGCGCGGTCCGCACGTCGACCACAGGAACCAGCGGTTCGTAGTCAATGTCGATGAGTTCCAAGGCATCTCGCGCGGAGTACCGATCCTCGGCGACGACGAACGCCACCTCCTGGCCCTGGAAGCGCACCTTGTCGGTAGCCAGCACGGCCTGTACGTCGTTGGACAGCGTCGGCATCCAGGCGAGGCCCTTGGCTGCCAGATCGGCACCGGTGATGACAGCCTTGACCTTCGGGTGTGCCAGGGCGGCACTGGTGTCGATGCTGTTGATCGTGGCGTGGGCGTAGGGCGAGCGCAGGATCGCCAGGTGCAGCATTCCGGGCAGTTGCACGTCGTCGACGTAGTTGCCGCGGCCACGGATGAAGCGCGGGTCTTCCTTGCGCAGCATCCGGCCGTAGCCGCAGGGCTTCTGGTCGTTGTCGGCAGTGTCGTTCTCCGAGAGCGGACGTTCCACAGTGGTCATGCCTGCGCCTCTTCCTTGTTCGGGTGCTTGGCCGCCCACTGAATGGAGCGGACGATGGTGGTGTAGCCGGTACAGCGGCAGATCTGGCCGGAGATGGCTTCCCGGATCTCGTGCTCGGTGGGATCGGGGTTCTTGTCCAGCAGTGCCCGGGCGCAGATCATCATGCCCGGCGTGCAGAACCCGCACTGCAGTCCGTGGCACTGCATGAATCCTTCCTGCACCGGATCGAGCTTGCCGTCGACGGCCATTCCCTCGACGGTGCCGATGTCGTGCCCGGACGCCATGGCGGCCAGGATGGTGCACGACTTGACCGGCTCCCCGTCGATCGACACCACGCAGGTGCCGCAGTTTGAGGTATCGCAGCCCCAGTGGGTTCCGGTGAGCCGCAGCTGATCTCGCAGGAAGTGCACGAGCAGCGTTCGCGGTTCGACCTCGGCGCTCACCTGCTCGCCGTTGACGGTCATGTTGATCTGCATGAGGTGCCTTTCGGTTAGGCGTTGGCCCGCACCCGCTCGACGGCGGTGCGCAGGGTTCGGATGGTCAGTTCGGAGGCGAGGTGGCGCTTGTAGGCCTCGGTGCCGCGCTGATCGGTGACGGGCTCGCAAGCAAGCGCGGCCAGCCGACCGGCCTCGGCGAATGTCTCCTCGGTCGCCGGCGCACCGGCCAGGGCTTCGCGCACCGCGGCGAGGCCGTCATGGTCGGCGTTGACCGCGGTGAGCCCGACTCGTCCGCTGACGATCCGGTCCCCGTCCAAGGTCACCGCGGCGCCCGCGGCGGCCACTGCCCAGTCACCCACCCTGCGCTCCACCTTTGAGTAGGCGCTTGACGAGTGCGGCCGCAATGGGATCCGCACCTCGATGAGAATCTCGTTGTAGTCGCGCGCCGTTTCGTAGGGTCCGACGTGGAAGTCGTCGATGCCGATCTCACGCGGACCCTTGGGTCCGCGAACCAGGACCGTCGCGTCGAGGATCTCGCACACCGTCGAGAGGTCCTCGGCCGGATCGGCCTGGCACAGCGAGCCTCCGACGGTGCCACGGTTGCGCACCACCGGGTCGGCGATCACCCATTCGGCGTCGGCGAAGATCGGGGCCGCTCGCAGCAGGTCGGCCGACGCAAGTACCTCGGCGTGCCGGGCCATCGCGCCGAGGCGGGCCTGTGTCGGTGTCACCTCGACGTAGCCGAGTTCGCCATGCAGATCGTTGATGTCGATCAGATATTCGGGGTTGGCGATCCGCAGCTTCATCATCGGCAGCAGGCTGTGGCCGCCGGCGACGATCATCGCGCCGTCGCCCAACCGGTCCAGTAGGCCGACGGCGTGGTCGATGCTGGTGGCTCGTTCGTACTCAAAGGGACCAGGAACTTGCATGTGACCGACCTCACGTCAGTGGCAGGGGGCACATTAGTGTCAGGCTCCTGCCGACCGCCGTCAAGAGCAACTTCAGTGATCGCTTAACTCACCTGGTGAGGCCTGGCTAACGTCATCGTCGTGGTGGATCCGGCCTGCGGTCACCGACAGTGGGAGCCCGCCTCCGCCCCACCGGTGGGCGATGATTTCGGCCGCGATGGACACCGCCGTCTCCTCGGGCGTCCGCGCGCCCAGGTCCAGGCCAATCGGGCTGGACAGTCCGGCCAGTTCAGCGTCGGTGAGTCCGGCTTCCCGCAATCGCGCCAGTCGGTCGTCATGGGTACGCCGCGACCCCATCGCGCCGATGTAGCCGACGTCGAGGCGCAGGGCGACCTCGAGCAGTGGTACGTCGAACTTCGGGTCATGCGTCAGTACACAGATCACGGTCCGCTCATCGATGGCCCCTGCCTCGGCCTGGGCGGCGAGGTAGCGGTGCGGCCATTCGACCACCACCTCATCGGCTGTGGGGAACCGTGCCGGGGTGGCGAAAACGGCGCGCGCGTCGCACACCGTGGTCCGGTATCCCAGGAAAGATCCCTGCTGGGCGACGGCGGCAGCGAAGTCGATGGCGCCGAAAACCAGCATCCGGGGTGCCGGGGCATAACTGGTAACAAATACCTCCATGCCCTCGCCGCGGCGTTGCCCGTCAATACCGTAGGTCAAGACCTCGCTGCGGCCGGCCGCCAGCAGACCGCGCGCGTCGTCGACGACAGCGGCGTCGGTCCGGTCCGATCCCAACGTGCCGGTCATCGCATCCGGTCTGAGGATCAGGCGCCGGCCCACCCGGAACGGATCCGGGTGGGCGATGACGGTGGCCAGTGCGACGGGACGGTGGGCGGCGATATCGGCGAGCACCGCGTCGAGTTCCGGGAACGTGGTGCGCGACACCGGCTCGATGAAGATGTCCAGCACACCCCCGCAGGTCAGTCCGACCGCGAACGCATCGTCGTCACTGACCCCGTAGCGCTCCAGACGGGCCACGCCGGTCCGGGCCACCTCGGTGGCCGACTCGTAAACCGCGCCCTCGACGCAGCCGCCCGACACCGAACCACTGACGGTGCCGTCGGGTGCGACGACCATCGCCGCGCCAGGTCGGCGCGGTGCCGACCGGAACGTGCGCACCACGGTGCCGACGCCGGCGGTCCCACCGCCGCGCCAGATCGCCACCAACTCCGCAAGCACGTCCTGCACGGCGTCAAACGTAGGCTCTATCCGTGACGCCGGCACAACTTCGGGCATTCTCCACCGTGGTGCGACTCGGCTCGGTGCACGCGGCAGCCGAGGAGCTCGGCATGTCCGACGCTGGTGTATCAATGCACCTCGCGCAGCTTCGCAAGGAGCTCGACGACCCGCTCTTCTCCCGGACCGCAGCGGGCCTGGTCTTCACACCCGGCGGCCTGCGGCTGGCAAGCCGCGCTGTGGAAATCCTTGGCCTGCAACAACAAACGGCCATAGAGGTCAACGAGGCCGCGCACGGCAGGCGACTGTTACGCATCGCCGCGTCGAGCGCGTTCGCCGAGCATGCCGCGCCCGGGCTGATCGAACTCTTCTCATCGCGAGCCAACGATTTGTCGGTGGAGTTGAGTGTGCAACCTACGCGCCGGTTCCGGGATCTCGTCGAGTCCAGGGCGGTGGATGTCGCGCTGGGACCGGCCACCGCCGAACCGGACGCCGCGGTGGTGGTCCAGCCCTTCCTGAAGTACCAGATCATCACCGTCACCACACCGGGTGGACCGCTGGCGAGCGGGATGCCGTCCCCGGCATTGCTGGCCGCACAGCAGTGGATGCTCGGACCATCGGTGGGCACCGTGGACGGCGAGATCGCTGGCGTGCTCAGACGCCTCGGCGTTCCGGAGAGCAGCCAGCGGATCTTCCAGAGCGATGCCGCCGCCCTCGACGAGGTGCAACGCGTTGGCGGTGTGACATTGGCCGTGGGTTTTGCGGTCACCAAGGATCTCGCCGTTGGCCGTCTTGCCCAGGTCAAGGGGCCGAACCTGCAGGCGCCCGGCGAATGGTGCGCCACCGCGTTACCGCTTGCCAGCCGCCAGCCTGCGGTGACCGAATTGCTGAACTTCATCACCACGCCCCGTTGCACGCAGGCGATGATCCGCGGCACCGGTGTGGGCGCCACCCGGTTTCGCCCCACCGTCCACGTGACGCTGTGGAGTTGAGGAGCCCGGCTCCGCGGGCGGCGGGTTAATCCTGCCGAGCTGTCGGTGACGCGCATTACGGTGGGCGACGATGGCTTTACACATTCACCGCGCGGAGCGCACCGACGTCCTCGCCGATGGACTCGGTGCGCTACTGGCCACGCCTCCGGCTGACCCGTTCACTCATGACCTTGTGGTGGTTCCGGCGCGCGGTGTCGAACGCTGGCTCAGCCAGCGGCTGTCGCACATCCTGGGCCGCGGCACCGGTTCGGACGGAATCTGCGCTGGAGTGTCCTTCCGGTCGCCCGCCTCGCTGGTCGCCGAGATCGCCGGCACCGGCCAGGATGACCCGTGGTCACCGGAGGCTATGACCTGGCCGCTGCTGGAGGTCATCGACGCCAGCCTTGACGAGCCGTGGTGTCGCACCCTGGCTGATCATCTCGGTCACT
>JBAXUD010000589.1:0-2096 GCA_037129875.1 Mycobacteriaceae bacterium | reverse complement strand
CAAGATCTGGGCAAGTACGTCAACAGCTTCGCCTGGCGTGGGGACCCGTCCCGATAAAGGCGGCCGCCCGGCCTGTTGATCAGGCGCGTAATCACCGTTCCTGGGCCACGCCGCCGACTGCTACTGTCATCCACAGGGTTGCTCAGCGTGAGATTTCGATCACGGGGGACGAGGCGGCAGATGTCCATGTACCGGTCCGCGGGAAAGTCTGGAGCAGCGCTGGGGGCCGCGGCGTTCGCGCTCGGATTGTCCCTTGCCGGTCCGCAGTTGGGTGTCGCATCGGCCGCGCCTGCCGACGCCGGGTCGGCGGGCAGTTCAGCCCAGGCCGAGTCCGGCGCCACCGCTGACGCCCCCCAATCCGCCAACCGCGGCAAGGCGTCGCGGGGTTCGGTGTCCAAGCGCACCGCGCCGGCCGTTCCCGGGCCGGCGGCGACCACCCCGACCTCCGTTACGCCGACGCTCACCCCAATCGTCGCCCAGGGCGGCTCCGATTCAGGCCCGGTCGTCCGCACGGCTGCCCAAGCCGCCGAGCGCCGCGCCGGCCGGCCGGCCCTTGCGACGCCCGCCAACATCAGCGCCGGAGTCGCAGCGCGGGAAATCGTGCCGATTGAAACCCCCGGTGTTGAAACCCCCACTGCCGCAATCCCGGTCGTAACCACCAACCCGGCAACCGGCCCGGCTGAGCCGGGCCCTGTCGCCCGGGCCCCGTCGCCCGCGGCCGCGCTGCCCGCACCCGCCGCGGCGACAGTGCTCACCAGCGGGCCGGCGGCCAGTGCGTCGGCGGCGGCCAACTTCCTGACCTCGGGGTCGACCAGCCCGTCCGGCGACTTCCTCAGCGGTGCGTTGCTGATGATCCGCCGGACGTTCGCGAACCAGGCGCCCAGTGGGTCGTTCAAGCAGGCGATGGTCCGGCCCAGCGGTCAGGTCTGGGGCTTTGTCGCCGGATCCGATCCGGACGGTGACCCGATCACCTACGCCCTGAAGAAGGCACCGAAGTACGGCAGTGTCACGATCGACGAGCATGGCGTTTACACCTACACCCCGGGCGCCAACTTCACCGGAACGGACAGCTTCACGGCCACCGTCAGCGACGGCGCCTTCCATGTGAACTTGTTGAGCCTGCTCAACGGCGGCAAAACAGTGGTCAAGGTGGCGGTGAACTCCAACGTCGCCGACCCAGCCGGAACGGTGGCCGACACCTTCAGCGGTTCGGCCGGTTCGCAGCCAAACTCGGCACTGTGGACCATCAGCACCGGCGCCTACATCGACAGCGGCGTCCAGACCTACACCGCCTCCACTGACAACGTCCGCCTCGACGGGCAGGGTCACCTGGTCCTCCAGGCGCAGAACCCCGCGGGTGGGTACACCTCCGGCGAGGTGATCACCCAGGGCAAGCTGGACACGACGTACGGCACCACGACCGCACGCATCAAATTCCCTTCCGGGCAGGGAATCTGGCCGGCTTTCTGGATGTTGGGATCGACCTACTCGCACGACACATGGAATGCCCTGGGCCCCACGGGGTGGCCGGGCGCCGGCGAGATCGACATGATGGAGCTGGTCAACACCGGCACTACCTACCACGTCGCCTTGCACGGCCCCCGAGCCAGTGATGGGGCCGACTACTACGCCGGCACCGGCCAGTTCGTCGGGGCCACCGGCTCGATCGGCGACTTGACTGCGGCCTACCACGACTACTGGGTAATCCGAGCACCTAACCTGGTCGTGGTGGGCGTTGATGACACCAAGCTCGCGACGTTCACCCCGGACTCGCTGCCCGCGGGTGGAACGTGGGTGTTCAACCAGCCGATGTACACGACCTTGAATCTTGCCGTCGGCGGCGCGTGGCCGGGCCCGCCCGACTCCACCACACCGTGGCCGTCGACCATGCTTGTCGATTCGTTCAAGTACACGCCCCTGGCCTAGCCATGTCGGTGTGACACAGACCTGCATCCGGGGACTTCCGGCCGCGCTGGCCTAGGGTGAAACATATGACTGTGTCGCGTCGTGACCTGCTGAAATTCGCTGCCGCGGCGCCTGTCGCCGTGGGTCTGGGCGCCCTTACCGCCACCTCGGCACCGCCGGCGTCGGCCGAT
>JBAXUD010000588.1:0-2103 GCA_037129875.1 Mycobacteriaceae bacterium | reverse complement strand
GACGGGCAGTCCGACACCAAAGAGGCCGCGCGCACCTATCTGCACACCATCATCGGCGACGCCGTACCGGCCGAGAAGATCGACACCTATCTCGATCACAGCCCGGAGATGCTGTCCTTCGTCCTGGCCCACACGCCTTTGAAGATGTGCTGGGTGCCGGGCTACTCGGACTACTACCCGGAGGAGCCCGGGGGGCGCCCCGCCGGCCGGTCGATCGAACCGCTGCCGTTCGACGCCAAGAAACTCGGCCCGGACATGGCCGGCCTCGAGCCGGCCTACGGCAAGATTCCGCTCAATGTTGTTGTGATGCAGCAGGACTACGTGCGGCTCAACCAGCTCAAGCGTCACCCCCGTGGCGTGCTGCGCAGCCTGAAGGTGGGTGCGCGAAGCATGTGGGCTGGCGCGCGCGGTAAGAACCTTGTCGGGATGGGACGCGCCCTGATCGCGCCGCTGAGAATCGGATTGCAGGAGGCCGGGGTTCCGGTCATACTCAACACCGCGCTCACCGACCTCTATCTCGAGGATGGGGTGGTGCGCGGCATCTATGTGCGGGACACGACGGCACCGGAGACCGACGAACCACGGCTCATCCGGGCGCGGCGCGGCGTGATTCTGGGCTGCGGCGGGTTCGAGCACAACGAGGCGATGCGCCGGAAGTATCAGCGTGAGCCGATCAGCACCGAGTGGACTGTCGGCGCGGTGGCCAACACCGGCGACGGCATCGTCGCAGCCGAAAAGCTCGGCGCCGCTTTGGAACTCATGGAGGACGCCTGGTGGGGCCCCACCGTCCCGCTGGAGGGTGCGCCGTGGTTCGCGCTGTCGGAGCGGAATTCGCCCGGCTCGATGATCGTCAACATGTCGGGCAAGCGCTTCATGAACGAGTCCATGCCTTACGTCGAGGCCTGCCACCACATGTACGGCGGCCAGTACGGCCACGGGCAGGGTCCCGGCGAGAACGTGCCGGCCTGGCTGGTCTTCGACCAGCAGTACCGGGACCGGTTCATCTTCGCCGGTCTGCAGCCGGGCCAGCGAATCCCGAAGAAGTGGCTGGATTCCGGCGTGATCGTCAAGGCCGACACCATCGACGAACTGGCGCAGAAGACCGGCGTGGCGAGTGATTCGTTGCGCTCTACCGTGGAGCGGTTCAACGGCTTCGCCCGTTCCGGAGTCGACGAAGACTTCCGACGCGGCGAGAGTGCCTACGACCGTTACTACGGCGACCCCACCAACAAGCCGAACCCGAACCTCGGCGAGATCTCCCACCCGCCGTACTACGCGGCCAAGTTGGTGCCCGGGGACCTGGGCACCAAGGGCGGTATCAGTACCGACGTGCGCGGGCGGGCGCTGCGCGACGACGGTTCGGTGATCGAGGGCCTCTATGCGGCGGGCAACGTCAGCGCACCGGTGATGGGCCACACCTATCCGGGCCCGGGCGGCACCATCGGTCCGGCGATGACCTTCGGCTACCTTGCGGCGCTCGATATTGCCGGAGCCGCTGGGCCGGCGACATCGGGCACCGGAAAGAGCTGACATGCCAATCGATCTCGACGTCGCGCTCGGTGCTGAGCTGGAACCGGTGGAGTTCTCCTGGACCAGCAGTGACGTGCAGCTGTATCACCTGGCGCTGGGCGCGGGCGGCGACCCGATGGATGCTCGGGAACTGCGTTACCTGACCGACGGCACACCGCAGGTGCTGCCGACGTTCAGCAGCGTGGCGGCCAGCTTCCACATGACCGAGCCGCCGAGGGTCAGCTTCCCCGGCATCGAGATCGAGCTGAGCCGGGTACTGCACGCCAGTGAGGCGGTCACCGTGCCGGCACCGCTCCCACCCAGCGGGTCGGCCCGGGCGGTCACCCGCGTCACCGACATCTGGGACAAGGGCAAAGCGGCGGTGATCCTCAACGAGACGACGGTCACCGATCCGGCCGGCACGCTGCTGTGGACGACGAAGCGGTCGATCTTCGCCCGCGGGGAGGGCGGGTTCGGCGGCGAGCGCGGTCCGTCGACGTCTGTGGTCGTGCCGGACCGGACTCCCGACGTCGAGATCGACATCCCGGTGCTGCCCCAGCAGGCGCTGCTGTACCGCATGTGCGGTGACCGAAA
>JBAXUD010000587.1:0-2107 GCA_037129875.1 Mycobacteriaceae bacterium | reverse complement strand
TTGACCACCGGCTCGTAGATCTCGCGCATCTTGCCCTCGGGCCAGTCCGAGGGGTTGGTGACGATCTTTTCGGCCCCGTCTTCGGCGATCACCCGGTAGACGACGTTGGGTGAGGTGGAGATCAGGTCCAGGTCGAACTCGCGCTCAAGCCGCTCGCGGGTGATCTCCATGTGCAGCAATCCCAGGAAGCCGCAACGGAATCCGAAGCCGAGTGCCACCGAGGTCTCGGGTTCATAGGTGAGCGCGGCATCGTTGAGTTGCAGCTTGTCCAGGGCTTCGCGCAGATTGGGGTAGTCCGAACCGTCCACCGGGTAGAGGCCCGAGTAGACCATCGGTTTGGGTTCGCGGTAGCCGGTCAGCGCCTGGGTGGCGCCGTGGCGGGCGCTGGTGACGGTGTCGCCGACCTTGGACTGACGCACGTCCTTCACCCCGGTGATCAGATAACCCACCTCGCCGACGCCGAGACCGACGGTGGGTTTGGGTTCCGGCGAGACGATGCCGACTTCCAGCAGTTCGTGGGTGGCACCGGTCGACATCATCTTGATCTTTTCGCGCGGGGTGATTCTGCCGTCGACCACCCGGACGTAGGTGACCACGCCGCGGTAGATGTCGTAGACCGAATCGAAGATCATCGCCCGGGCGGGGCCGTCGGCGTCGCCGATGGGCGCGGGAACCTGCCGCACCACCTCGTCGAGCAGTGCGCCGACGCCCTCGCCGGTCTTGCCGGAGACCCGCAGCACGTCGCCGGGCTCGCAGCCGATGATGTGCGCCAACTCCGCGGCGTAGCGCTCCGGGTCGGCGGCGGGCAGGTCGATCTTGTTCAGCACCGGGATCACTGTCAGGTCCCGGTCCAGTGCCAGGTAGAGGTTGGCCAGGGTCTGCGCCTCGATGCCCTGGGCGGCGTCGACCAGCAGCACCGCACCCTCGCAGGCCTCCAGTGCCCGCGACACCTCGTAGGTGAAGTCGACATGGCCGGGGGTGTCGATGAGATGAAGCACATAATCGCCCGGGGCCACGCCGGCGGCCGCCGGATCCTTGACCGTCCAGGGCAGCCGCACGTTCTGCGCCTTGATGGTGATGCCGCGCTCCCGCTCGATATCCATCCGGTCGAGGTACTGGGCGCGCATGTCGCGCTCCGCCACCACACCGGTCAGCTGCAGCATCCGGTCGGCCAGCGTGGACTTGCCGTGATCGATGTGAGCAATGATGCAGAAGTTGCGAATCTGCGCCGGCGCAGTGAACGTCTGATCGGCGAAACTGCTGATGGGAATCTCCTGGTGAGCGCGCGGGTGCCGGCGCGACAAGCGTATCGACCCCGTCCCAGCGGGGCACAATCGCGGCGGACGCCCGCCGACGATCCTCGCCTATGCTGTCGAGAATGGCGTCGCAGTGGAGGACGTTCCAGCGTTTCGCGGAGCATCTCGTGTTCAACGAGGCACCGAAGTTCATCCGTCAGCTGCAGCACCCCGGGGAGGTGCAGCAGGTGCTGCAGCGGACCATCCAGAACGGGATTCAGCAGGGCCTGCGGCTGGGCATCGAAGCTCTCGTGGCCACCGCCATGCCCCCGCCGCCGCCGGTGGCGATCACCGCCGGCCGGCCGGTGACCCGCGACAGCGCGCCCACCGCCAACCGGGCGCGCAAGGTGGTCTACGCCCCCGACCTCGACGGCCGGGCCGATCCCGGGGAGATCGTGTGGACCTGGGTGGTCTACGAGGACGATCCCACCCGCGGCAAGGACCGGCCCGTCCTGGTGGTGGGCCGCGAACGCCAGACGCTGCTGGGGCTGATGCTCTCCAGCCAGACCCACCACGCCCACGACCCGAGTTGGGTGCAAATCGGCGCGGGTAGCTGGGACCACGAAGGCCGGCCCAGCTGGGTCCGGCTGGACCGGGTGCTCGACGTTCCCGAGGAGAGCATCCGCCGCGAGGGCGCCATCGTGGACCGGGTCGTCTTCGACATCGTCGCCACCCGGCTGCGCACCGAATATCGCTGGAGTTAGTCGAGCCGACGATGCCGCCGAGGAACGAGGCGGAGGAGGAGCGAGACGATCGGGTTAGTCGAGCCGACGATGCCGCCGAGGAACGAGGCGGAGGAGGAGCGAGACGAT
>JBAXUD010000586.1:0-2108 GCA_037129875.1 Mycobacteriaceae bacterium | reverse complement strand
CCACTGTCGCGCCGTCGAGGCGCAGCTTCGAGACGACGCCGGCGAGCGCGTCATCGAGGGAACCGGAAGCGGGGTAGAGCTTGTCGAATCCCTGTCGCAGGGAGCGCAGCCCGTCGTCGCCGACCGAGACCACCCGCGCGCCGGTCCGGCGGGCCTCGCTGACCACTGCGGTGGCGAACGGGTCACGCAGGGGGCTCACCAGCGCCTCACCCGCACCCACAGCCGAAGGGATCGAGGAAAACCGGTGCCAGCCCGGCCCGATCAGGCCGGCCTCATGAGCGGCTTGTGCCGCCTGCCAGGCCGATGTGCGTCGGGAATTGGCCACGCCCCGTATGCGGGTGACCATCAACTCGTCGGTGTAAAGGGCGCGTGGGTCGATCACGATGGCATCGACCCGGTCCAGCGCCCGCAACGAGCGTGGCCGCACGATCACCGTGTCGTGGTGAGTAGTCAGGCCACGGCTCATGGCGCAGCCGAAGGCTTCGCGAGCCGCGCGTGAGGGCTTGGGCGCGGACACCAGCGCGGCAGCTCCGGCAACAGTGGGGCTGCGGGTTAAGGCGCCGATCACCGCGGCGGCGCTCAGGCCGATCCAGCCTGCCTGGTTGGCGTAGTCCTCACCAGGCCCATCGGCGAAAACCGTTGTGCCCCTGACCGGCCCGCGACCCTCCGGGCTCTGTGCGGCGAGGTCCGGTTCGTGACGGTGCCAGGCTTGGCGCACGTTCCA
The DNA here is from genome assembly GCA_037129875.1 of Mycobacteriaceae bacterium. Classification (GTDB taxonomy): domain Bacteria; phylum Actinomycetota; class Actinomycetes; order Mycobacteriales; family Mycobacteriaceae; genus Mycobacterium. The sequence goes on along the minus strand of JBAXUD010000586.1, from coordinate 1,384 downwards.
GGCTTCCGCGACGAGCAGTGCACGGGAGGCTGCCTCGGCAGCGGCCGCTGTCGGGGACACCGTGAGGACGTTGGCCGCCGCGTTGAGCACCGACAGCAAGACGTCCGTTCCCTCGTTGCCCAGCCTGTGGACCAGTTGGTGGCGGATGGCGGGCACCTGCTCTGCCAGAGTCGGAGCGACCGAGACGAAATTAGGTAAGCCCGGCAGCTTCAACGTTGCACTGCCCAGCGACAAGCCCAGGCTGGCGGCGGCAACAGCCGCACTGAACGCCCGCGCTACCAGAAGGGTGTCGTCACCAGGCAGGGTCAACGGGTGATGACGCCGCGCGGTCTGGTCGCGGGCCCTTCGCTCAGCGTCGGCGACGACGGCCGAGAGGTTCTGCTGGGGTCCTTCCGGAGCAACGGTGATCACGACACGGGCAACCGAGCGGTTGATCACCGCATCGATGACACCGGGGACCGCGCGCACGTCCTCAAGCACCGCATCGGCGACGGCGTCGGCCTCCGGTCCGGACAATCCGCGGACCTCGATCCAGCGCCGCCGGCCGTGTCGGCTGCGGCGTCGGGCCGGCGGACCACCGACTGCCTCGACGGCCACACCCGCCACGGTGTGTGCCACGGTGCGAGCTCCGGGGACGACGTCAAGCACCGCCTCGCCGGCGCGGGTGGCGGCGGAACCGCCCACCAGGGCGGCTGAACCGGCCAGTCCCACGGCCGCCGCGGTCGTCGTGACCGCGACGTGAAGGCCCGCCGACGCAACTCGAAATGGGGCGCTGAGGACAGTCCCCAGCCCCGGCACCCCCGGCCGCGGAATCACACATGGACGGTACCCGGCGAGAATGAACAAACTTCAGACAGGACAGGCCGAAAGGCCTGGCCTGTTTTGTTTCCCGTCAACAGGGCGATTTTCGCAAAGCTGGACCGGCAGTGGTGGGCGCATGGCACGGTCGTCAGGCTGGTCAGGAAGATGCCAGGCGCAGGACCTTCAGTCGAGCTTCATTTCCTTACGGTAGGCGGTGGGTCCGCAGCCGAACCAGCGGTGACATGAGCGGGTGAGCACGCTCTGCTCCCCGTAGCCCAGTTCACGGGCCAGATGTGCCAGCGTGATCCGGGTGTCGCGCAGATAGCGCTCGGCCAGTTCCCGTCGCACCCCGTCGACGACCTCGGCGAAGTTGGTGCCATCGGCGGCGAGCCGGCGTTGCAGCGCCTTGGGGTGCAGCTTTAGCTGCTCGGCGACGAGCTTGAGGGCGACAGTGCCGCTGGGCAGCAGCTGGCGGACCAGCGTGCGTACTGAAGCGACGGTGCGTGGCTGGGCGCCAGCGATGCTGGTGAGGTAACGCACGACTGCCTCGTGGGCGAGCTTGTCACGTTGCAGGGGACGCGTC
>JBAXUD010000585.1:0-2109 GCA_037129875.1 Mycobacteriaceae bacterium | reverse complement strand
GTCTCGACGATGACCCGCTCGTCGCTGTCAAGGGTGGCGAAATTCATTGTCGCGAAGGCTATTTCATGGTGGGGATGACGAACTCGGCGCCATCCTTGATGCCCGACGGCCAGCGCTCGGTGATGGTCTTTGTCTTGGTGTAGAACAGGATCGAATGCGGACCGTGCTGGTTGAGGTCGCCGAAACCGGACCGCTTCCAGCCGCCGAAGGTGTGGTAGGACACCGGCACCGGGATCGGCACGTTGACGCCGATCATGCCGACCTGGACCCGGGAGACGAAGTCGCGGGCGGTGTCGCCGTCACGGGTGAAGATCGCCACGCCGTTGCCGTACTCGTGATCGGACGGCAGCGCGAGGGCCTCCTCGTAGTTATCGGCCCGCACGATGCACAGCACCGGCCCGAAGATCTCGTCGGTGTAGATCGACATATCGGGGGTGACGTGGTCGAACAGGGTGGGGCCGATGAAGAAGCCGCCCTCGAGACTGTCGTCGCCGAAAGTGAGTTCGTCGCTGCCCTTCTCGCGGCCGTCGACCACGATCTCCGCGCCGGCTTCGACGCCGGCGTCGATGTAGTCGCGCACCCGCTTGAGGGCCGCCCCGGTGACCAGCGGCCCGTAGTCGGCCTTGGGATCGAGGCTGTGACCCACGCGCAGGTTGTTGACCTTCTCCGCGAGGCGGTTACGGAGGCGGTCCGCAGTTTCTTTGCCCACCGGCACCGCCACGCTGATCGCCATGCAGCGCTCGCCGGCGCTGCCGTATCCGGCGCCGATCAGGGCGTCGACGGCCTGGTCCAGATCGGCGTCGGGCATGACGATCATGTGGTTCTTGGCGCCGCCGAAACACTGCGAGCGCTTACCGTGCGCAGCGGCGCCGGCATAGATGTACTGCGCGATGTCTGAGCTGCCCACGAAACCGATGGCCTTGATGTCGGGGTGCTCGATGATCGCGTCCACCGCTTCTTTATCGCCCTGGACGACCTGGAAGACACCCGGCGGCAGACCGGCCTCCAGGAACAGCTCGGCCAGCCGCAACGGCACCGACGGATCCCGCTCGGACGGCTTGAGGATGAAGGCGTTGCCACACGCCAGGGCGGGGCCGGCCTTCCACAGCGGGATCATCGCCGGGAAGTTGAACGGGGTGATGCCGGCGACCACACCGAGCGGCTGGCGGATCGAGTAGACGTCGATACCCGGGCCGGCGCCCTCGGTGAACTCACCTTTCAATAGGTGGGGGATGCCGACGGCGAACTCGATCACCTCGATGCCGCGCTGGATGTCGCCGAGCGAATCGGGGATGGTCTTGCCGTGCTCGCGCGAGAGCAACTCGGCGATCTCGTCGGCATTGGCGTTGACCAGGTCGATGAACTTCATCATCACCCGGGCGCGGCGCTGCGGATTCCACGCGCCCCAAACCTTCTGGGCCTGCACCGCTGAGACCACCGCGGTGTCGACATCGGCCGCGTTGGCGAGCAGCACCTGGGCCTGCACCGCCCCGGTGCTCGGATTCAGCACATCCGCGGTGCGGGTGCTGGACAGCGCACTGCGGCGGCCGTCGATGAAGTGCGGGATGGGTGTAGTCATGGGTTGCCTCCAAGGCGCGCGACGATTCCCTGACATCGTAACGTCGCCGCGAGTCCCGCAAACACGTGTCAGGCGCGGGGCAGACCGGCGATGAAAGTCCGGGTGTCGTCCCATGTCGGCAGCAGTCCGGCGGCGCGGACCTGCGCGAGTGACGGAGCGGCGGCGTCGCGGTCGGAGAGGGTGAGCCGGTCGGCCGGGATCGGCCAGTCGATGCCGATCTCCGGGTCGGTGGCGGCGATGGTGTGCTCGCGTTGCGGCGCGTAGGGCGTCGAACACAAATACATCACCGTCGACTCGTCCTGTAGCGCCAGGAAACCGTGCGCCAGTCCCTCGGACAGGTAGACCGATCGACGGGCCACATCGTCGAGCACGACCGAGTCCCACTGACCGTAGGTCGGCGAGCCGATCCGGATGTCGACGACGACGTCGAACACCGATCCCTTGACGCACGTGACGTACTTGGCCTGGCCGGGCGGCAACTGGGCGAAATGCAGGCCGCGCAGCACCCCTGCGGCCGAGGCCGAGCAGTT
>JBAXUD010000584.1:0-2115 GCA_037129875.1 Mycobacteriaceae bacterium | reverse complement strand
TGGCGGCCGGCTCAGCCTCGTCGGCTGCTCGAGCCCGTCTACGTTGGCGGCGGGGTACGGTTCGGCCATGCCGCTGCGGTACGTCGATCCCCACAGGAGGCGCGGGCGTGGCTACCGGGCCGCTGAGAGCTTCGGACGATCCCCCGCGGGGCAATGGGTCGCCCACCATGTCTCGACCCGCCTTGACCCTTTGCTCTACCGCGCAACGGGCGGACGCTTCACGACATCGATGGGCGTCGTGGTCAACGCGCCGCTGGTGACGATCGGCGCCAAGTCGGGTCAGCCGCGGGAGGCGCAACTGACCTACTTCCATGACGGCCCCGATCCGATCCTCATCGCCTCGAATTTCGGCGGCCATAAGCACCCGGCGTGGTTCTACAACCTCAAGGCGAACCCCGAATGCCGTTTCGGCGGTGAGGACTTCCTCGCCAGCGAGGTGACCGATCCCGACGAGCATGCACGCCTGTACGCGCTGGCTGAGCAGGTCTATGCCGGGTACGGCGACTACCTCGCCAAGACCGCGCCTCACGGACGCCGGATTCCTCTCTTCCGGCTGAGAGCCACCGAGTAAGTCCCGATAGCGACGGTTCGCTGGAACGTCTGCGTTGTCCCGGGGGGCGATCCGCTCACACACTTCGTCGGCGGCGTCACTCATCGGTCGTCCGCCCCGCGTTCTTCCCGGTCAGTAGCCACCGCGCGGCGTCGTACTCGTGCCAGGCGTCACCGGCATCACCGCCGTGTTCGGCGGCGATTTCCCAGCGGGCACAGGATGAATGGCAGTCGATCGGGTAGTCCTCGAACCACGGGTAGATCTTCAGGGCCGCGTCGATCCGGGCGCGGAGCTCTGCCGCGGTGACGTGGCGGATGGTGTTAGACATGCGAGCCCAGCTTCGCGAGCAGCTCCTCGGCCTTGCCTCGCTCGTGGATGCCGCCGCACACGCGGCAGTCGCACATCATCACCGTCGACTCCGCTGCGGCCGGCGCCGGTAGTGCTGCGGTGAACGGACCGCACCGCTGCTGCCGCCGAACTCGATGGCCCCGCGGGTGGCTAGTGCGTCGGCGAGCTCGTTGCCCTCGTGGCCGGCGTGGCCCTTGATCCAGCGCCAGTCGACGCTGAACTGTGCCGCAACGGAATCCAGTCGCCGCCACAGGTCCTCGTTCTTCACCGGCTGCCCGGGTGCGGTGCGCCAGCCCTTGCGCTTCCAGCCGTGAACCCACCCGGTGATGCCGTTGCGGACGTAGTGGCTGTCGGTCCACAGCACGATCGGGTGGGCGACCGTGATCGCCTCCAGCGCGACGATCGCGGCCATCAACTCCGCCCGGTTCCAGAACCCATACCCTCGGGGGTGTCGTGTGCCAAAAGACTGCGGTGCGGGCTACCGTAAATTCCAGCGATGCAGACACCGGTGACCGACGACAGTTCCCCCGCGAAGCGCCGGAGGCGACCCAGCTCCTCCGTCACGCCTCGGGTCGGGCTGATCGTCGGTCCGGCGATCGTCTGCCTCATCCTGCTGGCGGGATGCGCGTCGCACACCAACAGCGACGCGTCGCCCTCGGCGAGCCCGACGCCGACGCCCGTGTCCGCCAACGGCGACGTCAGCGGCCTCATCGACATCGGCAACGGTCGCAGCATCTACCTCGACTGCCGCGGGACCGGCTCACCAACCGTCGTGTTCATCTCGGGCCTCACCGGCGCTCACGACCAGTGGCGGTACTCGCGACCGGCGAACAACCCTGCCGCAGAGATCACGGAGAGCGACCAGGCGGTCTTCCCAACCACCGCCCGCTCGACCCGTGCCTGCGCCTATGACCGCCCGAACACCATGGGAGCAGAGCCGGGTCGCTCGACCCCGGTGACCCAACCCACGACGAGCGCGGTCGACGCCGCCGACCTCCACGCCCTGTTGATCGCCGCCGGTGTCCCGGGCCCGTACGTGCTCGTGGGCCAGTCCTTCGGGGGGCTGATCGCCACCACCTACGCCAGGACCCACCCCGACGACGTGGCCGGGCTCGTCCTCGTCGACCCCCTCAACCAGTTCCTCGAGACGACCCTGGGTCCGGCGGCCTGGGACCGGTACGTCTACGTGCTTTCGACTGCCCCCGAGAGCAAGGACC
>JBAXUD010000583.1:0-2127 GCA_037129875.1 Mycobacteriaceae bacterium | reverse complement strand
TCTCCACCTCGACCAGCGGCTCCAAGCTGCGGTGCACCACCCAGTAGCCCGCCACCCCGAGGACCAGCAGGACCGCCGAGCCGATTCCCGCTTGTAGCAGCGCGAGGGCCCGGACGGTGGCCGCAACCTCGGAGAGATCGACGGCGACGGTGATCAGTTCACCGCCGGGGCTGTGTATCGACATCGCACGCCAGCGGACCTGGGAGTCGCCGATCGAGCCGATGGTCACCGGGACAGGGCCGACATCGTTGTTGTCGGGCAGCGCCGGCTGGGCCTTGCGGTCGTTGATGGCCATCCACACGTCGCCCCGGGTGTCGACGCCCTGCACGTAGAAGTTGGACGGCGGCCGGGCCGGATTGGGTCCCTGATCCGGGGGCACGCCCTGGCGCGGCTCCTGCGCCCAGCCTGTCGAAGCGTCGACGAGCTGCTCATCGACCCTGCTCATCAGGCTGTGCCGCAGAATCGACGTGACCGCAATGCCCGAGGCGAGCAGCCCGCATCCGACCAGTAGCAGCATCGCGGCAACCAGACTGACCCGCAATGGCAGGGCGCGCAGCGGGTGGACGGTCACGTCCTTATTGTCGGCAATATCGCCCGGGTGCGTTATCGGGGTTCCCGCAACACGTAGCCCACACCGCGCAGGGTGTGCAGCAACCGCTTCTCTCCGGTGTCGACCTTGCGCCGCAGGTAGGACACGTAGGACTCGACGACGTTGACATCGCCGCCGAAGTCGTAGCGCCACACATGGTCGAGGATCTTGGGCTTGGAGAGAACGGTTCCGGCGTTGATGACGAAATAGCGCAGAAGGGTGAACTCGGTGGGCGACAACGACACCGGTTCGCCCGCCTTCCACACCTCGTGGGTGTCTTCATCGAGTTCGATGTCGGCGAACCTGAGGCGGCGCGGCCCTCCGTCTTCCTGGTCGGCACCCTTCCCGGTGCGCCGGAGGATGACCCGAAGCCGGGCGACCACCTCCTCGAGACTGAACGGCTTGGTGACGTAGTCGTCCCCGCCCAGGGTCAGCCCGGTGATCTTGTCCTGCAAACTGCCTCGAGCGGTCAAGAACAACGCCGGTGCGTCGATCCCATCGGCGCGCAGGCGCCGCAGGACACCGAAGCCGTCCATACCGGGCATCATCACGTCGAGGATCACCGCGTCGGGCCGGATCTCGCGGGCCAGATCAAGGGCAGCGGGCCCACTGGTCGCGGTGTGCACCTCGAACCCCTGGAACCGAAGACTCACCGCGAGAAGTTCGACGATGTTGGTTTCGTCGTCGACGACCAGAATCTTGCCCTCCGGAACGCTGCCGGACGTCGAGTGTGGTGCTGACTGTGGGATCGCTGCGGGCATACCTCCAATCTCCTCCCGTCTCGGTGAACGGAAGCTGGAAACTGGCTGTGAGATCGCTGTGAGTGGGAACGCCGCAGTTCGCAGCCCTGCGCCCATACACTTGCCGGATGAATTGGGCGAAGACGCTGACGGATATCGCGACCACACCGGTGCGTGTGGGCCTGGCCGCAGCCGACGCTGGGATCGAAGTGGCCGCGGCAACTCTTGACCTGGCAAAACGCAGCCTGGGTGACGCTACGGTCCCGTCGCCCAAGGATTCCGTCGTGCACATCCTGGGCCTCGACGACACCGTCGAACGCGCCAACCGGCTCGCCCAGCTGATCGAGGAGGACGCTCCGCTGGGCCGGGCCCTGGCTCCTGGCGGCCTGGTGGATCAGCTACTCGCCGAAGACGGTCTGTTCGAGCGGGTGTTCGCCGAAGACGGGATCGCCCAACGGCTGCTGGCCGAGGGCGGACTGGTCGACCGGCTGACCGCCAAGGACGGGCCGCTGGAGCAACTTGCCTCCGTCACCGACACCCTCAACCGGCTGGCCCCCGGCCTTGAGGCCCTGGCCCCGACAATCGAGACCCTGCGCGAAGCCGTTGTCACGCTCAGCCTGGTGGTCAACCCGCTGAGCAACATCGCCGAGCGGATTCCGCTGCCCGGCCGGCGGCGCTGGCCGTTCCGCGACGACGAAGAGTGACCCGATAAACTCTCTTGGCGCGTGCATCGCCGCGCGCAGGCCTCCTTAGCTCAGTGGTAGAGCACTCGCCTTGTAAGCGAAAGGTCGTCAGTTC
>JBAXUD010000582.1:0-2132 GCA_037129875.1 Mycobacteriaceae bacterium | reverse complement strand
GTTCTTCGAGATCCCGGCGGGGGAGGCCGACAAGATGGACCCCCAGCAGCGGTTGTTGCTGGAGGTGACGAGTGAGGCCCTCGACGACGCCGGAATCCCCGCGGACTCGCTGGCCGAGAGTCGAACCGGGGTGTTCGCCGGAGCCTGCTCGGCCGAGTACTGGCCGATCGCGACGGCGGATCTGAGCGCGGTCGACGCATGGTCGGGAACCGGCGGGGCGCTGAGCATCATCGCCAACCGGTTGTCGTATTACTTCGATCTCCGGGGTCCGTCGGTGACGGTCGACACGGCGTGTTCGTCGTCATTGGTGGCGGTGCACATGGCGTGTCAGAGTCTGCGCTCGGGGGAGTCGGACGTGGCGTTGGCGGCGGGCGTCAACGTGCTGCTGACGCCGGGCCCGACGCGCAGTTTCGATGTGGCCGAGGTGCTGTCGCACTCCGGCGGATGCCATGCCTTCGACGCCGCCGCCGACGGTTTCGTGCGTAGCGAGGGCGCCGGGGTGGTGGTGCTGAAGAGGCTCAGTGACGCCGTGCGTGACGGTGACCGGGTGCTGGCGGTGGTGCGCGGGTCGGCGGTCAATCAGGACGGCCGTTCCAACGGCTTGATGGCGCCGAATCCGGCGGCTCAGATGGCGGTCCTGCGGGCGGCGTATGCCGATGCCGGTGTGGATGTGCGCGATGTCGACTATGTCGAGGCGCATGGCACGGGCACGCTGCTGGGGGATCCGATCGAGGCGCGCGCGCTGGGCACGGTCCTGGGCAAGGGCCGGCCGGCCGGCGAGCCGCTGTTGATCGGCTCGGTGAAGTCCAATCTCGGTCACCTGGAAGCCGCGGCTGGTATCGCGGGGCTGGCCAAAGCAGTCCTGGCGGTGAGCCGGGGCGTGGTTCCGCCCAACCGGGACTACGAGAATCCCAATCCTCACATCCCGTTCGAGAAGCTGCGACTGAAGGTCGTCGCCGAGCCGACACCGTGGCCGGCCCGGGAGAACGCAGATTCCGACCGGCGGATCGCGGGGGTGTCGTCGTTCGGGTTCGGCGGTACCAACGCGCATGTGGTGATCGAGGCACCCCCGAACATGACGCTGCAATCGGCTGCGCCGCAGCTGGATTCGCCGGTATGCACGTTGGTGGTGTCGGCCAAGACTCCGGCGCGGGTGTCGGCGGCGGCCGGGGCGTTGGCCGACTGGATGGACGGTGCCGGCTCAGGGGTGGCGTTGGAAGAGTTGGCGCACACGCTCAACCACCATCGCAGCCGCTATCCGATATTCGCCACCGTGTGTGCCCGTGATCGCGCGGAGGCGGCGGCGGGGCTGGCGGCGCTGGCCGCCGACCGGTCTGCGCCGGGGGTTGTCGCTCCGCACGCGGGCCGCTGCCGTTCGGGCACGGTGTTCGTCTACTCCGGGCAGGGATCGCAGTGGGTCGGCATGGGCCGGCAGTTGCTGGCCGACGAGCCGGCGTTCGCCGCCGCCGTCGACGAGCTGGAGCCGGCTTTCGTCGAGCAGGTCGGGTACTCACTGCGGCAGGTGCTCGTCGACGGCGAGGAGGTGCGCGGTGATGCCCGCGTGCAGCCGGTCGTGATGGGGCTGCAGTTGGCGTTGACGGCGTTGTGGCGTTCCTACGGTGTGCATCCCGACGCGGTCATCGGACACTCGATGGGCGAGGTCAGTGCTGCGGTGGTCGCCGGGGCGCTGACGCCGGCCCAGGGGTTCGCGGTGATCGCGGCGCGGTCACGGCTGATGGCCGGGCTGGCCGGGCAGGGGGCCGTCGCGCTGCTGGACGCCGACGGCGCGAGAGCCGAGACGCTGATCGCCGACTACCCCGGAGTGGAGATCGCCGGGTATCTCTCCCCGCGCCAGACGGTGGTGGCCGGACCGGTCGCCGCGGTCGAGGCGCTGCTCGCCGCGGCCACAGCGGCCAACCGGTTCGCCCGCCGGGTCAACATGGAGGTGGCCTCCCACACCGCGCTGATGGACGAGGTCTGCGAGCCGCTGCAGGCCCAGTTGGCTGATCTTGTCCCGCGGGTGCCCAATATCGCGATGTTCTCCACGGTGACTGATCCGGCCGTGGCCCCCGTGGCCGATCCGGCCGTGGCCCCCGTGGCCGATCCGGCCGTGGCCCCCGTGGCCGATCCGG
>JBAXUD010000581.1:0-2139 GCA_037129875.1 Mycobacteriaceae bacterium | reverse complement strand
GCACAGTCGCGTTCAAAGGCACTGAGCGCCTCGGCGTAGCTGCCTGGATCCAGGTCGTGGGCCGCCAGCCAGGCGTCGTCGAAATAGGTGTCGGCGTAGCGGTCCCCGCTGTCGCAGATGAGGGTGACCACCGAGCCGCTGGCACCGCTGGCCATCATCTCGGCCAGCAGTCCGAACGCGCCCCATAGGTTGGTCCCGGTCGACGGGCCGACGCGGCGGCCCAGTACACGGGAGACCTGATGGGCGGCCGCGACAGAGGCGGCGTCGGGCACCTGCACCATCCGGTCGATCACCGAGGGCAGGAAGGACGGTTCGACCCGCGGCCGGCCGATGCCCTCGATGCGTGACGAGGCTCCGGTGGTCACGTCGCGCCTGCCCTGCGCGTAGGCGGGGAAGAACGCCGAGTTCTCCGGATCGACCACGCACAGCCGGGTGGGGTGGCCCCGATAGCGGATGAAGCGACCGATGGTGGCACTGGTGCCGCCGGTGCCTGCACCGGCCACGATCCACGACGGAATGGGATACCGCTCGGACTGCATCTGGTCGAAGATCGACTCGGCGATGTTGTTGTTGCCCCGCCAGTCGGTTGCCCGCTCGGCGTTGGTGAACTGGTCGATGAAATGACCACCGGTTTCCTCGGCGACACCTCGAGCCTCGGCGTTCACATCGGCCGAGTTTTCGACGAAGTGGCAACGGCTACCGTACCTTTCGATCAAGGCGATCTTTGCGCGACTGGTCGACGCGGGCATCACGGCAATGAACGGCAGGCCCAACAGTGCGGCGAAATAGGCTTCCGACACTGCCGTCGACCCCGACGATGCCTCCACCACGGTGGTGCCCTCGGTGATCCAGCCGTTGCACAGGCCGTAGAGGAACAGCGAGCGCGCCAACCGGTGCTTGAGGCTTCCGGTGATGTGGGTCGACTCGTCCTTGAGATACAGCGCGAGGTCGACCTGCTCGCACCACGACGACGGCAGCGGATAGCGCAGCATGTGGGTGTCGGCGCTGCGGCGCGTGTCGGCCTCGATCACTCGGATGGCTTCGTCGACCCATCCCCGGGGTGCACTGCGGGCAGCGGTTGTCACGATCCGCCGCTAGTGCACCGAAGCGGTGGGGGTGGATCGCAGCATTCTGCGGGTGTGGTCCCGCCCGCCGGTCGGGGAGGCCACCAGGGTGAGCAGGGTGGCTTCGGGCCGGCAGCAGAACCGCAGCGGCGCGAACGGCGAGGTGCCGATTCCGGCCGAGACATGCAGAGCCGTCTCAGCTCCCCAGTTCGAAGCACCCCTGGCGCGGGAGCGATCCAGATCGCAGTTGGTGACCAGGGCTCCGTAGAACGGCAGGCATAGCTGGCCGCCGTGGGTGTGGCCGGCCATGATCAGTTGGTAGCCGTCCGCGGCGAACCGGTCCAGCACACGCGTGTACGGCGCGTGAGTGACTCCGAGGCTGAGGTTGGCGAGCGGGCTGGGCGGCCCGGCGATGGCCTCGTAGCGGTCCCGGCCCAGATGGGCGTCGTCCACCCCGGCGGCGGCGATGGTCAACCCGGCGACGTCCACTTGGCGCCGGTTGTGGGTCAGATCCAGCCAACCCCGCTCGGTGAACGCCGCCCGGAGGTCCTGCCAAGGAAGCGGAGCGCCGTGCGCGCGGTGATCGCGGTCGGTCAGGTATTTCGCCGGGTTCTTCAGCTTCGGGGCGAAGTAGTCGTTGCTACCGAAGACGAAGACGCCGGGCACCGCCAGCAGATCACCGAGGGCCTGCACCACCGACGGGACAGCGCGGGGATGGGAAAGGTTGTCACCGGTGTTGACCACCAGGTCCGGCTCCCAGCTCGCCAGTTCGCGCAGCCATGCCTGCTTGTGCCGCTGGGTCGGGCGCATGTGAATATCGCTGAGATGCAAAACCCGCAGCGGGGTGGAGCCCGGTGTCAACACCGGCATGGTGACTTCCCGAACGACGAAAGCGTTGGGCTCGATCACCGCGGCGTAGCCGACCGCGAGTGCGGCGGTGCCGGCCGCGGCCGTTACCGATGTCTTCAAGGCATTGGCGGCCATACCGGCAGACTACTGCCACTCGGCGCGTCGGTGGGAAGCGATTTCGGCGTCAGTCATCGACTCGTCACGGAGGAGGCGGGGGCGCCTCCTC
>JBAXUD010000580.1:0-2150 GCA_037129875.1 Mycobacteriaceae bacterium | reverse complement strand
CGCTGCGCTCCTGCCCTCCGGACCGTTTCCCGGGTCGCTGCGCTCCTGCCCTCCGAATTACGGCTTGGCGGTGCGGTGTCGGTGGACTCCTGCCTTACTGTCGAACCGTGAGCCAGCTGTCGTTCTTCTCCGCCGAGGCGGTGCCCCCTGCGGTCACCGACCTGACCGGGGTGCTTGCGGCGACCGGTCAGCTGGTGACGGTGGGCGACGGGGCGCGTCTGTCGGTGGTGGTCGAAGCCGTCTGGCGGGCGGCGGCACTGGCCGACATGATGGTCGCCGCGGGGCTGCAGGCCGAGATCACCCGCACCGAGGAGGCCACGCCGCTGGTGCGCACCGCTGTGGACGTTCGTCTGCTGCCGCTCGCGGCGACCTGGACCCGCGGTGCGGTCAAGACCGTTCCCGCGGCCTGGCTGCCCGGTCCCCGGGAGCTGCGGGCCTGGACGCTGGCGGCAGGGGCCCCGGAAGCCGACCGTTATCTGCTGGGGCTGGATCCGCATGCCCCCGACACCCATTCCCCGTTGGCATCGGCGTTGATGCGGATCGGGATCGCACCCACCCTGATCGGCACCCGTGGGGCCCGGCCGGCGTTGCGGATCAGCGGCCGTCGGCGGCTGTCTCGCCTGGTGGAGACGGTAGGGGAACCCCCGGAAGGGGTGGAGGCGCTGGCGGCCTGGCCACGGGTCTGAGGCGGACTCCCCGGCCCTCCGGTTTGCATAGGCCGGTACGAGAGTGCGAAATTGTGTGCAGAGTCGGGGGGTATCTGTGGTGGGGATGCAACGCCGTCATACGTCCCGGGGCATCCGGGACAACAAACGAAGTGGAGCGTAAGCGCAGTTGGCTGACGACGACCGGCCCGCGTCAAAGGGCAGCGGGACCAGCAACAACCGCAACATCCGGCGGCTCGTCATTGTCGAGTCGCCCACTAAAGCGCGCAAAATCGCCGGTTACCTCGGTCGTAACTACATCGTCGAGTCATCCCGCGGGCACATCCGGGACCTTCCTAAAGGTGCCGCCGATGTGCCGGCCAAGTACAAGGCCGAGAAGTGGGCCCGACTCGGCGTCAACGTCGACGAGGACTTCGAGCCGCTCTACGTCATCAGCCCGGACAAAAAGGCCACGGTCAGTGAATTAAAGAGCCTGCTCAAAGACGTCGACGAGCTCTACCTGGCTACCGACGGCGATCGGGAGGGCGAGGCGATCGCCTGGCACCTGCTGCAGACACTGAAGCCCCGTGTGCCGGTCCGGCGGATGGTGTTCCACGAAATCACCGAGCCGGCCATCCGCGCGGCCGCCGAGAATCCCCGAGATCTGGACATCGACCTTGTCGATGCCCAGGAGACCCGGCGGATCCTCGACCGGCTGTACGGCTACGAGGTCAGCCCGGTGCTCTGGAAGAAGGTGGCCCCGAAGCTGTCCGCGGGCCGGGTGCAGTCGGTGGCGACCCGCATCATCGTGCAGCGCGAACGCGAGCGGATGGCTTTCCGCAGCGCCGCCTACTGGGACATCCTGGCCGAGCTTGACGCCAGCGTGTCCGACCCGAGCGCCACCCCGCCCCGGTTCAACGCACGCCTGGTCGCCGTCGACGGCAAGCGGGTGGCCACCGGTCGCGACTTCGATTCCCTCGGTGCGGTCCGCAAGCCCGCGGAGACCCTGGTGCTCGACGAGGCTGCCGCCGGTGCGCTGGCCGCCGGTCTGCGCGGTGCGGCGCTCACCGTGGCGTCGGTGGAGGAGAAGCCCTACACCCGCCGTCCCTACCCGCCGTTCATGACCTCGACCCTGCAGCAGGAGGCGGGCCGCAAACTCCGGTTCACCTCCGAGCGCACGATGAGTGTGGCCCAGCGCCTCTACGAGAACGGCTACATCACCTATATGCGGACCGACTCGACGACGTTGTCGGAGTCGGCCATCAACGCCGCTCGCAATCAGGCCCGCCAGCTCTATGGCGACGAGTACGTGCACCCCTCGCCCCGCCAGTACACCCGCAAGGTCAAGAACGCCCAGGAGGCGCACGAGGCCATCCGGCCCGCCGGTGACACCTTCGCCACCCCGGGTGCGTTGCACGCCGAACTCGACGCCGACGGCTTCCGCCTCTACGAACTGATCTGGCAGCGCACCGTCGCCTCGCAGATGGCCGATGCCCGCGGCACCAC
>JBAXUD010000058.1:0-12287 GCA_037129875.1 Mycobacteriaceae bacterium | reverse complement strand
GGGCGGCAAAGGCTTGGCCCAGTCTGTTCTCGTACTCCTCCATCGACAGGTAGCCCTGGGTGAACGCCAGGCCCAACCGGGCTGCGGAATGTTCTCGTTCGGGGTCTCCGACGCGCAGTGTGGGATCAGGCGGGGTGGGATCAGCAGCGGGGGCCTGGACGGTGGACCTGCGGGTGGAAGGCCGTGCCGGCGTGGTGCACATGTTGATTCCTTTTCGTGTCTGCGGGGTTAAGAGGGGAGTCCGTAAGCCGAACGGGCGACCGAGGCAAAAAGCCGATCTGGCAGAAGCTGTTTCATCCGAGGGACCAACGTTGCCTGGGTGCCGACCGGATAGCGCAGGTGCGGATGTCTGTCCCGGGCGATGCGGTCCACTACCTGCGCGACACGCTCGGGTGGCATACCGGCGCGCAGATCCTGCGTGAATTTGTCGATGACCAGATCCCTTGCGGGGGTGTACGCGTCGAGTTGCTGTTGTGCGTGCCGCATTGCCCGGTCCGCCGGGGTTGCGGCGAAGCCCGGTTCGACAATGGAGACCGAGATACCCGAAGACATGACTTCGTAGCGCAGAGATTCGGCGAAACCTTCGAGGGCATGTTTGGTCGAGGAGAGATAGGCGCCGAAGGGTTGTCCGATCAGACCGAGGATGACGCCCATGAGGATCACTTTTCCCTCCCCCTGCCGGCGCATGAAGGGGAGAACGGCACGTGTCATCCGAACAGCGCCAAAGAAATTGGTCTCAAAGATTGCCTGAGCTTCCTTGACGGTTGTCTCCTCGATCGACCCGACCAGCGCGTAACCGGCGTTGTTGACCAGCACGTCGATCCGGCCCGTTCGTTCAACCACGGCGTCAACACATGCCTCGACGGAATCGTCGAGGGTCACATCGAGCGGAAGAAGCTCCACGCCCTCTGGAATGGAGGGGGTGTGCTCAGGAGCGCGAGCGGTTCCGAAAACGCGATAACCCCGCTGAGCGAGCAGTCCAGCCGTTGCCCGACCGATGCCTGACGAAGCTCCGGTGACGAGCACTGTCTTGTGGGATGTCATGTCGGCCCTCCGGCAATGTTGACACTGTTAACACCTCCAGAATGGCAGGGGATGTGAACGTTGTCAACATTGTCAGCCGGCGGGCCGGCCGAGACCTGCCTAGAGGTTCAACCCCGCCGATTGCACCGCGTCCACCAACCCGGTCGGGCGCTCATCGGTGGGAAGGGGGTCCACCAACGCGAACGAACAGCCCACCTCCCGCGCCGCGCCGTCGTTCTCCTCGCTGTCACCGACCATCAGCGTTTCACCGGCCGCAATGTCCAACCGCTCCAACGCCGTTCGGAAGATCCGCGGATCGGGTTTCATCGCCCCCACTTCGAACGACAGTACGAACTCGTCCGGGTGCGCCCCGAGATCGTCGAAGGTCGGGCGGATATCCCAGGCGATGTTGGACACCACGGCCGTGCGCACGCCGCGAGCCCGTAGGCCGTCGAGCACTCGTGCGGTGTCCGGGTAGGGCGTCCACGATGCCGGGTCGATGACGCGCTGGTACAGCTCCTCGGCGTGCCGGTCGGGCAGACCGGAAACCTGGAGCACGTGCAGGTACGCCTCACGGTGCAGGTGAGGTTTCAAGTCGCGGTTCAGCCAGGCCTGGTAGATGTCGGCGGGCATCGACACCCCCGGGCCGGTCGGGTGGGTGAGCCGCTCCATCAGTTCTGCTTGGACGTGTTCGTCGACACCGTCCATGCCGGCGAACCAGCTGTCGTCCTTGTCGAGGCGGAACAGTGTTCCGGAGAAGTCGAACAGAACCGCGCGCAGGGAAGCCACCGCTTCATCTTGCCGCGAGCGTAACGCCACGGTGATTCCGGGCGCCGATTGCCGCCGCGGCGTTACGCTCGGCGAACCCCACGCCCCGGATTGGCGGCCAATGTCCCGGCACCAGGTTTGGATCACGGCGATACTCGCAATGGGCCTGACGGCCGTCGGCCCGGCGGCCGCCGACCCCGGCGAACCGTCATCGTTGGAGGCGGCATTGCTGCCGGTGGTGACCGGGCAGATGGCGAAGATGGGCATCCCGGGACTGATCGTCTCGGTGCAGACTCCGGACCGCGGATCATGGCAGGCCGCGCTCGGGGTCTCCGACATCGCGACGGGCGCCCCGATGGACGTCGCCGACCATGTGCGCATCGGCAGCATCACCAAGTCGCTGACCGCGACGGTGATCCTGCAGCTGGCACAGGAGGGACGGCTGCGCCTCGACGATCCGCTAGCGCCGTACTTCCCTGGCGTGCAGACGAATCAGGCCACCATCCGTCAGGCGCTGCAGTTGACCAGTGGAATTGCCGATTACACCACCGCCGCATTCCTCAACGCGCTGGCCGATGCGCCGAAAAGTGTTTGGTCACCATCGGAGCTGGTCGGCCTTATCGCCGATGAGCCGCCCATGTTCGCGGCCGGCAACGGCTGGTACTACTCGAACACCAACTACGTGATGCTGGGCATCGTCGCCGAGCAAGTCACCGGCCAGCCGTTGGGGCGACTCATCGCGGAACGGATCTTCACACCGCTGGCCATGACCGGCTGCTCGTTTCCGGACGCCGCCGACGCCGCCATTCCGGATCCGAGTTCGCGGGGCTACATGCTGAGCACGACGTGGGACAGGCCGCCGACCCCGCCGGCGCCACTGCCGGGACTGGTCGACGTCACCGCCTTCAACCCGTCCTGGGCGGCCGGCGCAGGACAGGCCATCTGCACCGTCGCCGATCTGGCGGTGTGGGGACGCGCGCTGGCCACCGGTGAGCTTCTCGACCCGGATATGCAGGCGCAGCGACTCACCTACTACCCGACCGGGGATCCGCATGCGAAATACGGTCTCGGCATCGTCAATATCAACGGCCTCGTCGGGCACAACGGCGAGATCAGCGGCTACATGAGCCAAACCGCCCGTCGCGAATCCGACGGGACCGTCATCGTCGTGCTGAGCAACCTGATGATCGCCCCCGATCTCACCGAGCCGGCGACCGCCATCAGTGAGTTGATCTCGCGCGCGATTCCACCGAATCCGTAGCGGAGCAGGCGCGTTCACCCGATCGCGCGCGACGCACCCTCCCAGAACCGCGCCCGCACCGCCTTCTTGTCGGGCTTGCCCAGCGCCGTCACCGGCACCGAGTCGACCACCACCACCTGCTTGGGCGCCTGCACCGAGCCTTTGCGTTCCTTGACCGCGGCCTGGACCTCGGCGGTCAGCGTCGCGACGGCATCCTCATCGGTGGGATGCCCGGGGCGCAGCACGATCACCGCCGTCACCGCCTCGCCCCACTTCTCGTCGGGCGTGCCGATCACGCACACCTGCGCCACCGCCGGGTGCTCGGCGACGACATCCTCGACCTCGCGGGGGAACACATTGAACCCGCCGGTGACGATCATGTCCTTGACCCGGTCGACGATGTAGTAGAAGCCGTCCTCGTCCTCGCGGGCCATGTCGCCGGTGCGCATCCAGCCGTCGGAGAATGTCTTGGCGGTTTCTTCCGGCAGGTTCCAGTAGCCGCCGGAAAGCAGCGGCCCCGATACGCAGATCTCGCCCACGTCGCCGAGCGGGACCGGACTTCCGTCGCCGCCGAGCAGTGCCACCCGCGCGAACAGCGTCGGTCGCCCGCACGAGGTGAGCCGTTTCTCGTCGTGGTCGGTCTTGGCCAGGTAGGTGATGGCCATCGGCGCCTCGGACTGTCCGTAGTACTGCGCGAAGATCGGCCCGAACCGCCGGATCGCCTCGGCCAGTCGCACCGGGTTCATCGCCGAGGCGCCGTAGTAGACCGTCTCCAGCGACGACAGATCGCGGGTGTGTGAGTCCGGGTGGTCCATCAGCGCGTAGATCATCGACGGCACCAGCATGGTGGCGGTGATCCGTCGCTCCTCGATAACCCGCAGCACCTCGGCCGGGTCGAATTTCGGCAGCACGATCATCTCGCCGCCCTTGACGATCGTCGGCGTGAAGAACGCCGCCCCCGCGTGTGACAGCGGAGTGCACATCAGGAACCGCGGATGCTCCGGCCACTCCCATTCAGCCAACTGAATGGTGGTCATGGTCAGGATCGACCCCACTGTGCCCATCACGCCTTTGGGTTTCCCGGTGGTGCCGCCGGTGTAGGCCATCCCGCCGATGTGATCGGGCGGCAGTTCCGCGGCGACCAGTGGCTGGGGCGGGTAGCCGGCAGCCGCGGCAACGAGGTCGACGCCGACCTCGGCCAACTCGGGCGGCACCGGGCCGAGCGTCAGGATCTGCCGCAGCGACGGCACCTTGGCCAGCAGTCCGACCGCGCGTTCGACGAACATCGGGTTGGGGTCGATGATCAGCGACGTCGCGCCGGCGTCGGCCAGCACGTAGGCGTGGTCGTCCAGCGAGCCGAGCGGATGCAGCGCCGTCCGGCGGTAGCCCTGCGTCTGGCCGGCACCGATGATCATCAGCACCTCGGGCCGGTTGAGTGCGAGGAGGGCGACGGTCTGGCCGGTGCCCGCGCCGAGTGCCTCGAAGGCCTGGATGTACTGGCTGATCCGGTCGGCGAGTTGTCCACCGGTAAGCGTGGTGTCGCCCAGGTAGAGCAACGGCCGGTCCTTGTGCCGTTTGAGTGCGCCGACGGTCAGGTGACCGGTATGCACGGGATGCCGTAACGGGGTCATGACTGCAACATTAGAACGTGTTCCAGTTCGGAGCCAGGGAGATCGCCTGAAGCATCTTTCGTGGACCGGTGCATCTCCACTCGGGGCGGGCATAGCATCGGGCAATGCCGCAGGGCCAGAAGCAAAGCGAAGTCTCTGGACTGGCGGCCACCATGACCGTCATCGCGATGGGGCTCGGCTACAGCATCAGCGCCGCCGACCCCACGACGCTGTCGGCCAACCTCGCCCAAATCCGTAAGGGCCTCCAATTCAGCCCTGGCACAGCCAGTTTCCTGGCCAGCCTGTGCACCCTGACCCTGGCCGCCGCCGTACTGGGCGCCGGTGCCCTGGGCGACCTGGCCGGTATGAAGCGGATGTTCGTCATCGGCGTCTACGGCTCGATCATCTTCGGGGTGCTGGGCGCCGTCGCGCCGCACGTCAGCGTGCTCATCATCGCCCGCGCCGGCCTGGGCATCGCGTTCGCGTTCGTGCTGGGCCTGTCGCTGGCCATCATCAACGCGGTGTTCCCGCCCGCGGGCCGTGCCGCCGCGATCGCCGCCTACCTGGGAGCCGGTCACGCGCTGGCGGTGTTCCAGCCGGCGATAGGCGGCTGGCTCGCCGCCCACTTCGGCTGGCGGACCTGCCTACTGGTGACTCCCGTGCTGGCGGTGGTCACCCTGGCGATCACGCTGAAGTACGTCCCGGAGACCGTCCGGGACAAACGAAAACTCGACATCCCCGGCATCCTGCTCATCGCCGCTGCGCTCATCACGGTCATCTACGGACTGACCGAACTGCAGGGCGGCTACAGCCCCGGAGCGCTGGTTCTGATCGCGGTCGGCATCGCGCTCGCCGTGGGCTTCGTGTGGTGGGAGTTGCGCACCGAGGCCCCCGCCCTGGACATGCGAATATTCCGGTCGGGCCGGTTCAACGCCGCTCTCACCGCGGGCGCGGCGTTCAACTTCCTCGGCGGCGGCGGCACGATCCTGTTCGCCTACTACCTGGTGACCATCCGCGGGGAGTCACCCGAGGTGCTTGGGCTGCTGCTCATTCCGGCCATGCTGGTGGCCTCGGCGGCCGCGGTGCTGGCCGGCCGTGCCGTCGCCCGCTACTCCGAACGCGCCGTGCTGGTGGCCGGATTGGTGTTCCTGTTCGTGAGCATGGTCATGCTGGTGGTGCTCGATGCGCATACCCACATCGCGATCCTCGGGATCGCCGTGGCGCTCAACGCGATTGGGGGAGCAGTGGTGCAGACCCCGCAGTCCACCATCATGATGTCCAGCGCCCCGCCCGAGTTGGGCGGCGTGGTGTCGGCGGTCAAGCCCGCCGTCGGGCAAGCCGCCTATTCCCTCGGGCCGGCGCTGTTCGCCCTCGTCGGCACGACGCTCTTCCTGCGCGACGGCCGCAGCAAGCTGGAGGGCTCCGGGATCACCGAGGCCCAGGCCCGCGAGGCGCTGCAGGTCGCGCACGGCGGGGCGCCCAACCCGGCGGCGGGCAGCGAGGTGCTCGATCCGGATCAGGCCCGCTGGGTGGTGTCCGAGGCGACCGACAGCTGGTTGGGTGCCATTCACCACACCAGCCTGATCATGGCGGTGGTTCCCGTGGTGGCGATCGTCGTCGCGATGGTGTTGCTGCCGAAGCCGAACGCGGATCGGCCCCGGACCTGAGGGGTGAGGTCCGGGGCCGGGTCCGCGGGAAGTCAGCTCCCGAGGCAGCTGCTGGGCGGCGCCCAGACATGGGTGGGAGGCTGGATGGCGTTCACCTGGGCCGCTCGGGTCAGCGGGTTGGCGGAGTTGGGCGTGACAGCTGCGATTCCCGAGGTGGTGCAGTTCTGCGTTCCCGCGACGGCGGGCGCCGCAGTGCTCAGGGCGACGCCGCCGAGCAGGATGCCGGCCGCGGCTGCCGGCGCTGCCAGGGCGGTGATGATGCGATTGCTGATGGTGGTCATCGGAGTTCTCCTTGGCTGGTGGCCTCTGAGTGGCGGCCGTCACATCACTATCCGAGGTTGCACAGATCACATTCCTCGGCCATCCGGATGATTTGCCGGATGACGCGTTGGTCCACCGATTGGCGGAAATCGGCAAAGATCGCCACGTCCGGATGGCACCCTGTCCGGTATGGCTGATGCTCCCGAACCGCTATTCCTCGACGACCGGCTGTCCTACTGGGCCGAGCGTAAACCCGACTCCGAAGCCGTCACCTATCTGAGTCGCACCTTCACCTGGGCACAGTTCGACGACCGGGTACGCCGCCTGGCCGGGGCCCTGGCAGAGCGTGGCATCGGCCGCGGCGACGTGGTGGCGTTCCTGGACAAGAACCACCCGGCCTGTGTCGAGACCACCCTGGCCGCCGCGAGCCTCGGTGCCGCGACAGCGATCATCAATTTCCGACTGGCCGGCGACGAGATCGACTACGTCCTCAACGACTGCGGCGCCAAGCTGATCATCGTCGGCGCCGAACTCAAAGGGTCGATCGACGCGATCCGGGACCGGCTCACCCATGTCGGGCACGTCATTGCGGTCACGCCCGAGGGCGAAGACGGCGATGAGTACGAGGCCATGCTGGCCGCCGCCACCCCGCGCGGGCGCGGCGCCGACGTCAGCCCCGATGACGTCTGCGTGATCATGTACTCCTCGGGCACCACCGGAAACCCCAAGGGCATCAGGCTCTCCCAGGCCAGCCTGGTGGCGCACACCGTCAACTCCAACACCTTCGAGTTCGACGACGACGACAAGAGCATGGTGTCCATGCCGCTGTTCCACGTCGGCGGATCGTCCTACATGCAGTTCGGCATCCACGCCGGCATCCCCAGCTACATGACCCGGGAGGTCGACGGCGCCTCGCTGGCCGGGGCGATGCTGGCCGGGGCCACCCGGACCTTCCTGGTTCCGGCGGTGCTGGCCAAGGTGATGGAGATGGGACCCGACGCCATCACGCTGTTCAAACGGCTGCGGACCTTCGTCTACGGCGCCTCGCCGATGCCGCCGGCGCTGCTGCGCCAAGCCCTGGCGGACTTCCCCGACACCGACTTCGTCCAGGTGTACGGCCTGACCGAGGTGTGCGGCGCGGTCACCCAACTGTCCCCGGAGGCCCACCGCGACGAGTCCCGCCCGGAGCGGTTGACCAGCGCCGGCCGACCCTCGCGTCAGGTCGAGGTGCGGGTGGTCAACCCCGACACCCTGCAAGACGTCCCGGAGGGCGAGCCCGGTGAATTGTGGTTCCGCACACCGCAGTTGATGGAGGGCTACCACAACAAGCCGGATGCGACCCGGGAGGCGATCACCGAGGATGGCTGGTTCCGCACCGGTGACATCGGCCGCGTCGACGACGGCGGGTTCGTCTTCGTCGAGGACCGGCTCAAGGACATGATCATCTCCGGCGGGGAGAACATCTACTCCGTCGAGGTGGAGCGTGCGCTCACCGATCACCCGGCGGTGGGAGACGCCGCGGTGTTCGGCATCCCCGACGACAAGTGGGGCGAGTCGGTGAAGGCCGTCGTCGAGTTGTCCGCCGGCCAGGAGGCCAGCCCGGAGGAGTTGATCGCCTGGTGCAAGGACAAGCTGGCGGGCTACAAGTGCCCGCGCAGCGTCGACATCATGGAAGTCCTGCCGCGCAACCCCACCGGCAAGCTGCTCAAGAAGGATCTGCGCAAGCCGTACTGGGAGAACCGCGACCGCGCCATCTGATGATTCCGGCGCTGGACGATCTTCTGGATCGTCTGCACGTCGTCGCCCTGCCCATGCGGGTGCGCTTCCGGGGGATCACCGTGCGCGAGGTCGCCCTCATCGACGGGCCGGCCGGCTGGGGGGAGTTCGGCGCCTTCCTGGAGTACCAGGCCCCGGAGGCGGCGAACTGGTTGGCTTCAGGCATCGAATCCGCTTACGGCACAAAGCCTCCCGCGCTTCGCGATCGCGTGCCGATCAACGCCACCGTGCCGGCCGTCACGCCCGATCAGGTGCCCGGGGTGTTGGCCCGATTCCCGGGGGCCAGGGCGGCCAAGGTCAAGGTGGCCGAGCCGGGACAGACCCTGGCCGACGACGTCGCCCGGGTCAATGCGGTGCGGGCGATCATCGGCACGGTGCGGGTGGACGCCAACGGCGGGTGGAGCGTCGAGGAGGCCGTCACCGCCGCCGCCGCGCTCACCGCCGACGGCCCGCTGGAGTACCTCGAGCAGCCCTGCCGCACGGTGCCCGAACTGGCCGAGGTGCGCCGGCGGATTTCACCTGCCGGGGTCCTGGTCGCCGCCGACGAGAGCATTCGCAAGGCCGCCGACCCGCTGGCCGTGGTGCGCGGCGGCGCGGCCGACGTCGCGGTCCTCAAGGTCGCACCGCTTGGGGGAGTGCGGGCGATGCTGCGCATCGCCGCCGAGATCGACATCCCGGTGGTGGTCTCGAGTGCTTTGGATTCCGCGGTCGGCATGGCCGCCGGCCTGGCGGCCGCGGCCGCACTGCCGCGCCTGGAGCATGCCTGCGGCCTGGGCACCGGAGGGCTGTTCGTCGAGGACGTGGCGGATCTGACGCCGGTTGACGGACTCCTGCCGGTTATCGACGTCACCCCGGATCCGGCCCGGCTGGCGACTTTGGCTGCGCCTGCAGACCGCCGTGACTGGTGGATCGTGCGGGTGAAAGACTGTTGGCCATGGCTGAGATAACTCTTCGCGGTAACCCTGTGCACACCGTCGGTGAACTGCCCGCAGTCGGGACCCCCGCGCCCGCGTTCGCCCTGACCGGCGCCAATCTCGCCCCGGTCACCAGCGAGCAGTTCCGTGGAAAGCCGTTGCTGCTCAACATCTTCCCGTCGGTCGACACCCCGGTCTGCGCGAGCAGTGTCCTGATGTTCAACCAGCGGGCCGCGGATGGCGGATTGACGGTCTTGTGCGTGTCGAAGGATCTTCCGTTCGCGCTGAGCCGGTTCTGCGGTGCTGAGGGGATCGAGAACGTCACCTCGACCTCGGCTTTCCGAGACAGTTTCGGCGAGGACTACGGCGTCACGATCGCCGATGGCCCGATGGCCGGCCTGCTGGCCCGGGCCGTGGTAGTCGTCGGTGCCGACGGCACCGTCGCCTACACCGAACTGGTGCCCGAGATCGGCTTTGAGCCCGATTACGACGCCGCACTGGGCGCTGCGCGCACTTGACCTTTCGACGGTTGTAGTTTAACAATAGTTGTGTGATTACAACTGTCAGCGAGCTAAGCGCGCGCCGCAAGACCATCATCTTGGCGTCCTGCTGCCTGAGCCTGCTGATCGTCTCGATGGACGCGACCATCGTCAACGTCGCGATGCCGTCGATCCGCGCCGACCTGCACGCGTCGGCGTCGCAGATGCAGTGGGTGGTCGACATCTACACCCTGGTGCTGGCGTCGCTGCTGATGCTGGCCGGCGCCACCGGTGATCGGTTCGGCCGCCGCCGGGTGTTCCAGATCGGACTGGTGACGTTCGCGCTCGGCTCGCTGCTATGCAGCGTGGCGCCGAGCATCACCATGCTCATCGTGGCGCGCCTCATTCAGGGTATCGGTGGTTCGATGCTCAATCCCGTTGCCCTGTCAATCATTTCGCAGATCTTCGTCGAACGGGTTGAGCGGGCGCGGGCGCTGGGATTCTGGGGCGCGGTGGTGGGCATCTCGATGGCGCTGGGCCCGATCGTCGGCGGCTTCCTCATCGACGCCGTCGGCTGGCGCGCGGTGTTCTGGATCAACCTGCCGATCTGCGCCGCGGCGATCATCCTGACCGCGGTCTTCGTTCCCGAGAGCAAGTCGGCCACCATGCGCGACATCGACCCGGTGGGACAGCTGCTGGCGGTGCTCACCCTGTTCGGGCTGGTGTTCGTCCTCATCGAAGGTCCCGGCCTGGGCTGGGCCGACCCGCGCATTATCGCGATCGCCGTCGGTGCCGCCGTCGCGTTCGCGCTGTTCCTGCGCTACGAGTCGCGGCGCCACGACCCGTTCATCGACCTCCGGTTCTTCCGCAGCATCCCGTTCGCCTCGGCCACCGTCACCGCGGTGTGCGCGTTCGCGGGGTGGGGCTCCTTCCTGTTCATGATGTCGCTGTACCTGCAGGGCGAGCGCGGCTACTCCGCCGCCCACACCGGCCTGATCTACCTGCCGATCGCCATCGGTGCCCTGTTCTTCTCGCCGCTGTCCGGCCGGCTCGTCGGCCGGTACGGCAGCCGTCCGTCGCTGCTGGCCTCAGGCATCCTGATCACCGCCGCCTCGGTGATGCTGACATTCCTCACCCCCACCACGCCGGTGTGGGCGCTGCTGGTGATCTTCACCGTGTACGGCATGGGTTTCGGCATCGTCAACGCACCGATCACCAACGCGGCCGTCAGCGGTATGCCTAACGATCGCGCGGGCGCCGCCTCGGCGGTGACGTCCACCTCGCGACAGGTCGGCGTCAGTATCGGTGTGGCGCTTTGCGGTTCGGTCGCGGGCACGGCGCTGGCCAGTGCGGGTGTGCAGTTCACGTCGGCGGCCCTGCCGCTGTGGTTCGTCAACATCGGCCTCGGCCTGGCCATCGTGGTCCTGTCCATCACCTCGACCTCGGCGCGAGCCGTGCGGTCCGCCGAGCGGCTCGCGCCGCTGATCGAGGATCACCCCGGCGAGGTCGCCCATGTCCGATAACCGCCTGGCCGATCAGGTATGGCAGTCACTGTCGATGCTGGTCCTGGACAACAAGGACGGCTGGCGACGCGCTGTGGTCGAGCGAACCGGGTTGCCGTTCAGCAGGATTCGCATCCTCAAGCGGCTCGCCCGGCAACCGATGACGGTCAAGCAGGTTGCCGAGGCGGCCACCATCGATGCGCCCGCCGCGACGGTGGCGATCAACGATCTGGAGGCGCGCGGCCTGGTGATCCGGGAGACCGACCCGCAGAACCGGCGCTGCAAGCTGGTGTCGCTGACCGATGCAGGCCGGGCGGTCGTCGCCGTGCTCGACGCTACCGAGGACCCGGCGCCCGAGCCGCTAGCCGCGCTCGACGCGAAGGATCTTCAGGCGCTGCAGGCGATCCTGACTCGGATCGTCAGCTGAGGTAGCCCTCGACCTCGCCGGGTGGACTTGCTGGCCTTCGCGGTCGGCTCGGCGGTGGCGTGGGCGATCACCGTCGCGACCGTCAAGCGGACGAGCGAGGACGAAGCGATCGCCGACCTGCCCGGCTCGCGTGAGATTGGAGCCCGTTGATGCATGACGTGAACTGGTGGCTGATGGCACTGGCCTTCATGCTGGGCCTGTTGCTGACCTTCCTGCTGATGATCGGCCGGGTCACCCGTGAGGTCCCGGTGATGCTACGCACTGAAGGTGTTCGCCGGTCCGCATTTGTGGTGCGCCTGACTCGGCCACTACCGTCGCGGCAGTGAGCAATCTGGCCTACGACGACCTCGGCTCCGGTGAACCGGTGCTGTTCATCGCCGGAACCGGCGGCGCCGGACGCACCTGGCACATCCACCAGGTTCCGGTTTTCCTCGAGGCGGGCTACCGCTGCATCACCTTCGACAATCGCGGTGTCGGTGCGACGGAGAACGCCGACGGTTTCTCCGGCCAACAGATGGTCGCCGACACCGTCGAGATCATCGAGAAGTTGGTCTCCGGCCCGGTTCGGCTGGTGGCGATGTCCATGGGCGCCTTCATCGCCCAGGAGTTGATGCTGGTCC
>JBAXUD010000579.1:0-2155 GCA_037129875.1 Mycobacteriaceae bacterium | reverse complement strand
TGGCGCTGGGCCTTGCCGGGGTCGTCACCATCGCGATGCCGGCCGTCCTGGTATTGCACCAGCGGATGCTGGCCGAAGTCGTGGAGGAATCGGGGGAGTAGGGCGCTGCGCGCTGACCCAGGCGAAATGCTCACTTGGAGCGGCCGGCTGTGAAGCGGGTTATCCGCATTCGGTGTCGAATTCAACAAGCCCAATCCAACGAGGAGGGCCCCAGCCGGTCGGCTGGGGCCCTCCTCGTTGGTGCAGCGCGGCTTACTGCCGGTTGCCGTCGCCGTTGCCGCTGTACTCGTGATCCTGATATTCGGCCAGGACCGTGAGCGCCCGCTGCTCGGAGGCGTGGGCCGCCTCGTTGAGCGCAGCGTCCTCGGACACCGGGTCGGCGGTGAGGAAACTGCCGCGACCGGGCTTGCCGCCGAGTCCCAGCTTGTTCATCCGCTTCGGCAGCACAGCGCCTTCATACTCCAGCGCAATCGGGTGGCCGTGATCGTCGACCGGGCCGAGCGGCTGGTGGATCTCGATGTAGGCACCATGCGGCAGCCGCTTGATGATGCCGGTCTCGATGCCGTGCTCAAGGACGTCACGGTCACTGCGCTGCAGGCCGACAGCCCACCGGTAGGCGAAGAAGAACGCCAGCGGCGGTAACACCAGCATGCCGATCCGGCCGATCCACGTGGTCGCGTTCAGCGAGATGTGGAACGTGTAGGCGATGATGTCGTTGCACGCGCTCAGCGTCAGCACCAGGTAGAACGCGATTGTCATGGCACCGATCCCGGTGCGGACCGGAACATCGCGCGGACGCTGCAGCAGGTTGTGGTGGGCATCGTCGCCGGTGAATCGCTTCTCCAGCCACGGATAGATCATCAGCAACAGGAACACCAGGCCCATGATGACCGCCACCCAGACCGCTGCCGGGATGGTGTGGTTGCCGAAATAGATCTCCCACGGCGGGAACAGGCGGATCAGGCCGTCGGTCCACAGCATGTAGAAGTCGGGCTGCGAGCCGGCACCCACCTGGGACGGCTTGTAGGGGCCGATCTGCCAGATCGGGTTGATCTGGAGCAGGCCGCCCATCAGACCCAGGACACCGACGATCATCGCGAAGAACGCGCCGGACTTGACCGCGAACACCGGCAGGACGCGAACACCGACGACGTTGGTCTCGGTGCGGCCGGGGCCGGGGAACTGGGTGTGCTTCTGGAACCACACCAGCGCCAGGTGGACGCCGATCAGCGCCAGCATGATTCCTGGGAAGATCAGGATGTGGACCGCGTAGAGCCGCGGGATGATGATGTCGCCGGGGAAGTCGCCGCCGAAGATCGCCCAGTGCATCCAGGTGCCGACCAGCGGCAGGCCCAGGGTGATCGACGACAGGGCCGCGCGGACGCCGGTGCCCGACAGCAGGTCGTCGGGCAGCGAGTAGCCGAAGAAGCCCTCGAACATCGCCAGGATGAACAGCAGGACGCCGATCACCCAGTTGGCCTCGCGGGGGCGGCGGAAGGCGCCGGTGAAGAACACCCGGGCCATGTGCACCATGATCGATGCCGCGAACAGCAGCGCCGCCCAGTGGTGAACCTGGCGGACGAACAATCCGCCGCGGACCTCGAAGCTGATGTTCAGCGCCGTCTCGTAGGCCCGCGACATCTGGATGCCGCGCAACGGTTGGTACACACCCTCGTAGGTGACGTGGGCCATCGACGGGTCGAAGAACAGCGTCAGGTACACGCCGGTCAGCAGCAGGATGATGAAGCTGTATAGCGCGACCTCGCCCAGCAGGAACGACCAGTGGGTGGGGAATACCTTGTTCAGCTGCCGTCGCAGTGCCGCCGACGGGTGGTACCGCGAGTCGATGTTGTCAGCAGCGATATCGATGCGGTCAGCAACGCTCGTACTCATGATCTGCGCTCCCAGAATGCCGGTCCGACGGGTTCGATGAAGTCGCCGTTGGCGACGAGATATCCATCTTGGTCGATGGTAATGGGCAGCTGCGCGAGGGCACGCGCAGCCGGTCCGAAGATGGGCCGTGCGAAGTGCAGTGCGTCGAACTGCGACTGGTGGCAGGGGCACAGGATGCGGTAGGTCTGCTGTTCGTACAGCGAAGAGGGGCAGCCCAGGTGCGAGCAGACCTTCGTGTAGGCGAACAGCTCACCGAAGTTGA
>JBAXUD010000578.1:0-2155 GCA_037129875.1 Mycobacteriaceae bacterium | reverse complement strand
GGCATCATCGCCTCGTCCAGTTCCGCGAAACCCTCGCTCGTGCGGGCAAAGGGAAGCTTGGCCAGCCCACTGGCGGCCGACGAGAGCGCGTTCAACCCGGGCGAGCCGTTCCGACGGACGAACTCCGCCAACTCCTCCGCGCGCCGCGAACCGTCCTCGAACCGGCCCTCACAGATCGACACCTGCGAATCCACGTACAACAGGTACGCCAGCGCCTGATCATCCGGTGACTGCTCGACCAACCGGCGCGCACGATTGAGCCAGACCCGGGTGATCGTCCAGTCTCCGCCGTTGAACCACTGCAGAGCGACCTCAGCAGCCTTCATCGCCGCCTTCTGCGGATGTCCCTCGGCGATCAGCCGGTTGAAAGCCTCCTCCGACAGCCGGATCGACTCCCTGCCGTGCCCCAACCGCCACGCGATCATGCCGAACGTGGACAGGTCATCGGTGTCCAACTCCGCGGCTTGGCTCGCGCGGCCGAAACACTCGTAAGCAGCGCGCCAATCACCGCGCGAGCACGCGGCCCGGGCGGCAAGGACGTCGTCGTTGTCAGGCATGTGATCACCTAACCGTAGACGTGAAAGGAAGGCGGGGGGCCGCATCGCGAACATGCGAATACTCAGGACCGCAACACCAGCGCGACCGCGGAGACCAGGCGGGGTCGCTTTGATATCGCCCGAATCGATCACAACATGACTGACCGCAGACCTGTTGCTCCGCAAACTACTTCGCGGCGACACCACGACACACTCCGCCGCCGGGACCAAGGGAATGGGAGGGTGTCTCATGAGTAAACGCGCCGAGCAGTTGCGCCTGCTGCAGGCCCGCCCCGGGCCGCTGCTCGTCGGCGCGGCCTGGGATATCGGAACGGCCAGGCTGCTCGCGCATCTGGGGTATGAGGCGGTCGAGACGTCTTCCGCTGGGCTGGCGTTCTCCACGGGACGCCCCGATGCAGCCGGGCTGCTGGGGCGCAATGAGGTCCTGGACAGCGCCGCCGCCGTGGCCGCCGCCGTCGATGTGCCGGTGAGCGCAGATCTGGAGAACGGCTTCGGCGACGACCCCGCGTTGGTAGCGGAGACGATCCGCATGGCCGATGCGCGCGGGATTGCCGGCGGCTCGATCGAGGATGCCACCGGGCGGACTGATCACTCGCTTTATCCCCTGGGCGAGGCGGTGGCGCGAATCCGCGCCGCGGCCGAAGCGGCGGGCGGGGGTTTCATGGTCACCGCCCGCTGTGACGGGTTCATGCACGGCCATCGCGATCTGAATGAGGTGATCCAGCGTCTGCGCGCCTACCAGGATGCCGGCGCCGACGTGTTGGGTGCGCCCGGCTTGCCCGACCGCGCCTCGGTGGAGGCGGTGGTGCGCGCGCTGCACAAGCCGGTCGTGGTGTACGTCGGCCAGTCGGACTGGAAGCCCGACCTGGCCGAGATGGCGGCCCTGGGCGTCAAGCGGGTAACGGTCGCCAGCGGCCTGGCACGGGTCGCCTGGACCGGGTTCATGGCGGCGGCGCGGGAAGCGCAGGAGCAGGGCACCTTCACCCGCGTCGCGCAGGCAGATCCGTACTCCGCGTTCAATGAGCTGTTCCGAGCGTTGCACGCGCGGGCCGGTTCTTCGGCAACCGTCCGCACCGACATGCCCTGGTAGTCGTACTCCGCAGCGGCACCGCGCTGCGCACCTGCTCAAGGAGCAGTTCACCTGGCGCCACTCCTGGCAGCAGGGTGATCTCGTGACTGGGACTACCGCTCGACGATGCACCGAGTGATACCGGACTTCACCGAACACCGCCTGACACGGCGGGTTTCGATCGTGCGGGCTGTCACCGCTGGCATTCGACCGCGAGAAGGACGGAGCCACTGGAGCCGAACGTCTGGAATGTCTACAGTCTGTCGTCCCTAAACGATTGCGACGTGCCGCAGCCCCGTGGCTAGGAGCGTGGGTCGGTAACGAGGTAGACCCGTCGGAGAGGGTTGAATGTAGCCCAGATGACTTCCGACGGTCTTGTCGCTGATCGGGTGTTTCTAATGGCAGGACAGGTCCACGTAGGCGGTGTGGAACTCGTCGTGCTGCGCGCCGCCGCGGTGCTCGTGGGGGTGGTCCAGGCGGACCGAGACCACCGCGCACTGATCCAGCGGGGCGGTGGCGGCGTCCTTGG
>JBAXUD010000577.1:0-2156 GCA_037129875.1 Mycobacteriaceae bacterium | reverse complement strand
CACGCCTGGGCGCTGGACGTCTCCCCCGACGGCAATATCTGGGGCGCGACGGTGAACCGGACCGCCGGGGATGCCGAGAAGAACGACGACGTCGTCTTCCCGCTCTTCCCGCAGGGCGGCGGATTCCCGCGCTCCAACGCCGACATCACCTGAGGCTCAGTTGTAGAGTCTCGCGGCGCCGCGCGAGGACGCTCGGTAACCACGGCCCCACCTCGACGGCGTCGAACCAGGCAGTTCGCTCCAGCAGCATCTGCAGGACGGTCACGGCTTCCAGCCGGGCCAGCGGCGCACCCAGGCAGAAGTGCAGACCCTTGCCGAAACTCATGTGGCCCTTGCTGATCGCACGGTCGAGCCGGAATTCGTCGGGGGCCTCAAAGTGGGCCGGGTCGCGGTTGGCCGCACCCCACAGCAACAGCACCCGGGAATCCTTGGGCAGCGATACGCCGGCCAGTTCGGTGTCGTGCAGAACGTGGCGGTGGTGGGCGCGGAACGGCGGTTCGAGCCGCAAGGTCTCCTCGATGAACGCGCCGAGCAGTTCCGGACGGGCGCGGAGCTGCCGCTGCAAATCCGGAGACGTCGCCAGAGTGGTCACGGCGGTTCCCAGCAACGACGCCGTCGACTCCCCGCCCGCGCTGAACAGCGAGATCAGGATCAGCTGGGCGGTGAATCCGTCCAGGATTCCGTCGGCGCATGCGGCGGCCAGCACGCCCAGCAGATCGTCGCGCGGACCAGATGCCGCAGCACGCAACTGCTCGACGATGTAGGTGTTCAACTCACCCAAGGCCGCCAGCGAGGACGCGACCTGCTGCTCCGACACCAGGCCGTCGAGTAGCTGCGTACTGGCGTAGCCCCACCGGGCCAGTTGTCCGGCATCGCCGTCGGGAACGCCGATCAGCCGGCAGACGATCGTCATCGGCAGGTGGTTGGCCACCGCGGCCATCCACTCCATGGAGCCACCGGATTCCTCGGAACGACCTGCCGCCCAGAGCTTTTCGAACACCTCGGCGATCAGCGGCTCCAGCGCCCGCACTCGCTTGGCAGTGAACTGACCCAGCATCAGCTTCCGGTGCAGGGCGTGAACCGGGTCGTCGGCGGTGGCCAGGATGTGGGTGGGGCCACCCACCCCGTCCATCGTCAACGGCACCACCCCGCGATCCGCGTCGTAGGTGATCGGAGCCGTGAGATTGGAGGAGAAGTCCTTCGGCCGGTTCGCCGCGTCGCTGACCGCCGCCCAACTGCTGACCAGGTAGTACCCCGAATCGCCGACCCGATGAATCCCCCCGTCCTCGCGCAGTCGGCGGTAGAGCGGGTAGGGATCCTGAATGGCGGCGTCGCCGAAGAACTCCGCCGGGTCGAGTGACGTCATCTGCCGCGCGGGGCCGTCAGCACCAGGCCCGGGTCGAAGGTCGCCCGCGCTGCCACCGACGCGGCGGCGGCCGACACCACCAGTGCCGCGGCGCCGTCATATCCCCGGGGAAAGACGATCTCGGCACTGTCGGGCCCGTCGCGGTGGGCCATCAGCCAGTCGTAGAGCAGCCAGTCCAGCGCACACGTCACGGCCATCGGATCGGCCTCGGGCAGCCGGGCGGCCTCCACCACCGCGGCCAGGGCGTCGCGGTGTTCCTTGCGGGCACCCTCCTTGTTGGCCCCGGAGCTGTCGAACATGAGCATCGACAGGGTCAGCGGAAAACGTTGTCCCGCTTCGGTTCGCACCACCCAGCGGCCACCCTTCCACGGCTGGTCCGGGTCGACCTGCTGGAACTCCCCGTAGCCGCCCACCACACCCAGCGTCGGCTCGTCGAGTTCGGAGTCGAACGGCGCCGGACCGAGTAGGCCAAGCGGCTGACGGGCCCGGATGGAGAACAGCGCAGCGGTGCCGATGATCTTGCCGGCCCGAAGATCGGCGGCCAGTCCGGTGCGCTCCAGCGCGGCGGCGTATTCGAAGCACAGCCGGTCCAGGCTGCGGTGCAACTCCAGCAGTCCGTCGCGTTCGTCGGCGTCGGCCGGCCCACGTCCACCGCCGAGAACCTCTCCGAACCGGTCGGCGGCGATGATCAGCGCGTCATCGAGAGCCTCGAGGTGAGTGGCCGCCAGACGGTCGGGTTCATCCTCGTCGGGCTGAGCCACCAGGGCCTGCAGCGAGGTGGGGACCCCGG
>JBAXUD010000576.1:0-2159 GCA_037129875.1 Mycobacteriaceae bacterium | reverse complement strand
CGGGCGAGGTAGCCGGCGCGCTGCGCGATCTTGGCTTCGCGGCGCCCACGGCGGCCAACGATCCGATCTACGCGGGCACCCGGCTGACCTGCCAGGGCCAGATCCGCTTCGGGCAGGGTGGCCGGGCCGGGGCCGCGGCCACCTGGCTGGTGGCACCCTGCGTCGAGCTGTACCAGGACGACCGCAAGGACGACTCCGTCGATTTTGTGATCGGGACCGATTTCAACTCCCTGACCACTAGTGACGACATCGCCGCGGTGTTGTCCGGCCTGCGTCCGGGCGCCACCGAACCCGCGGATTCGGCGCTGATCACCAAGATCCACAACGGCAGCTGCTGATCACAGCAGCGGGCGCAGCCCGCCGTGCCGGTCCAGCTCCGCGGTGAGTTGGGCCGCGATGCCGGGAGCCGCGGCCACCAGCAGCGGCGCCCCGGGCCCGTCGTCTGCGGGCAACAGCACCACCGCCCCGGCCTCCGTGGCGATCAGGGCCCCCGCCGCCCAGTCCCACACATGCAGACCGTGCTCGTAGTGGGCGTCGAGGCGCCCGGCCGCGACCATGCACAGATCGAGCGCCGCCGATCCGATCCGGCGCACGTCACGAACCACCGGAAGCACTTTGGCCAGCAGTGCCGCCTGGACGGCGCGGCGCTGCGGGTCATAGCCGAAACCGGTACCCACCAACGCCATTGACAGATCGTCGATCACATTGCACCGAAGCCGATGTCGCCGTCCGTTCGCGACGACGTCGGATCCCCGGCCCACCGCCGCGGAATAGACCTCGCCGCTCGCCACGTCGGCGACCGCCCCGGCAACCGAGACGCCGCCGACCTGCGCGGCAATCGACACCGCGAACGCCGGTATGCCGTAGATGAAATTGACGGTCCCGTCAATGGGATCGACCACCCAGCGCACTGCGCCACCACCGCCGGAGCCGCCGCCCTCCTCGCCCAGAATCGGTTCCCCGGGCCGCAACACCGCGAGCCGGTCACGCAGCAACTGCTCGGTTTCGGTGTCGGCCACCGTGACCGGATCGGTCGGGGTGCTCTTGGTCCGCACCGCTGTCCGGCCGACGGCATCGATGAGTTCAGGCCGCCGGCGGCGGACGAACTCCGCGGCCTCGGCAGCAAGGAGTTCGGCCACTTCCCGCAGCTCATCTGGCCCGACTGCATTCACTCTGCTATCGCAGCACAATCGGCCCACCATCCCCACTCGATATCACCACTCGGCGGGCGCCCGACCAACTAGAGTCTGGGGTTCGAACCGCCCCAAGCCAGGGAGGACCAGCCATGACCTCAACCGCACGCCAAGCCCTCGGTGTCGACGTGGGCGGCAGCGGAGTCAAGGGAGCCATCGTCGACCTCGACACCGGTCAACTCGTCGGTGAGCGGTTCCGGATCGAGACACCACAGCCCGCGACGCCGGAGGCGGTCACTCAGGCGGTCGCCGAGGTGGTCCGGCACTTCTCCTGGACCGGCCCGCTGGGGGTCACCTATCCCGGTGTCGTGGTCGATGGCGTCGTACACACCGCCGCCAACGTCGACCAGTCCTGGATCGGGCGCAACGCCGCGGAGGCCTACAGCCAGGCTCTCGGTGGACTACCGGTGACGGTGCTCAACGACGCCGATGCCGCCGGTCTGGCCGAGCAGCGCTACGGAGCCGGCCGAAACCGTGACGGCGTCGTCGTACTACTGACCTTCGGCACCGGCATCGGCTCGGCGGTGATCCACCACGGAATGTTGTTACCCAACACCGAGTTCGGGCACATCGAGGTCGGCGGCAAGGAAGCCGAACAGCGGGCAGCCTCCTCGGTGATGGAGCGCAAGGGCTGGAGCTACCGCAGGTGGACCAAGCAGGTCACCAGGGTGCTCGTCGCTGTCGAGAACGCGATCTGGCCCGAGCTGATCATCGCGGGCGGTGGCATCAGCAGGAAGGCCGACAAGTGGATCCCCCTGCTGAAGAACAGAACCCCGGTTGTCGCCGCTCAGCTGCTCAATACCGCCGGGATCGTCGGCGCGGCCATGGCCGCCGCCGAGGAGCAGGCCGGGGGCTGACCCGCCCGCGCCGCGATGCGGGACGCTGCCCTGCGGATATCCCGTTACAATGGTTCGCGGCGGCCGCCACCCGAGCGGCGAGGTCCTTAAAGATCACGCCGATATCTCC
>JBAXUD010000575.1:0-2163 GCA_037129875.1 Mycobacteriaceae bacterium | reverse complement strand
AACCCCATCACAGCGGCGAACAGCGCCACCAGAACACGATTGATGACCTTCATGGTCTCCCTAGATTGTGTCGGCGGCGAGCCCGGAGGCTTACCGGCGGTTAGCCCTCGGTATCCGGATGGATCACGACGACTGGAATCTTCGATGTCATGAGGAAGATATCGGTATGCCTACGGTGCGGGCAACGCGAGCGGGAGAAAAGGGCGCAGCGACTCTCCCCCACAGCGCTTAGCTGAGGGCGGCGAACCCCAAGCCAATCGGGCGACAGCCGCGGCGCAGGACCGTTGCGACGGCGCTGCACGGCTTTCGTGACTACGGCCCCAGAGCGATCGAAAAAATCTCAAAGATGGTGCGGCGGAACGTTATCCCGCAACCAGCGATCACGCTCGCTGTTTTCGGCAGCGACGCCGGGGTCGCGCTCGTCGGAGGACTCCTGTGGCAGTTCCTCGCCAAAGATGGAGTTAACTGTGACCCTATCGGGCGGCGGGTTGGTCATCGGAGCCTTGGCGAATTGTGATCAAGGTCACATACCTGGTATTTATGCAAGTCACAGGCAGGAAACATGGCGTTTACCCAAGACCTGAGCGGATCAGATTTCGAGGCTGGAGAGCTCGGCGATCACGTGGGCGGCCATCGGGCCCAAGGTTGCCATGCCGTCGCGGACCGCCGAGCGAGATCCGGCGAGATTGACCACCAGGGTGCTGCCTGAGATGCCCGCGAGTCCGCGGGACAGGCCTGCGTCGGTGCTGCCGGCCGCCAGGCCGGAGGTGCGTAGCGCCTCGCCGATGCCGGGCACCTCCCGGTCCAGGACGGCGCGGGTGGCCTCCGGGGTCACGTCGCGCGGCGTCACCCCGGTGCCGCCGACGGAGACCACCAGGTCCACGCCGCCGATCACCGCGGTGTTGAGCGCGTTGCGGATCTCCACCTCATCGGCAGAAACCACAACCACACCGTCGACGACGAACCCCGCTTCAAGAAGCAGTTCGGTGACCAGAGCGCCGCTGTGGTCACCCGCGACGCCTCGCGCCTGGCGATCGTCGACAACGACCACCAGTGCCCGCCCGGCAGAACCTTCTGGCTGTTCCATGGATGTCACCGTATATCCGCGCGACGACGCCCGCGAGGACTCTGCGACCACGGTCACCGGGCGGTCATTGACCACGCGGATCACTGATCGGCCTTGCCCAATGTGACCTGCACCGTCTGGCTGTTGCCCGTCGTATCGAGATAGGTCAGAGTCAGCTTGTCGCCGGGCGCCCGCGACCGGACGGCCGCAACCAGCGCGTTGGCACTGCCGATGACCCGGTCGTCGACCTTGGTGACCACCACTCCGCCGGGCAGGCCCGCAGTCGAGGCCGCACCACCTTTGACCACCTCGACGATCTTGGCGCCGTGGGTCGTCACGTCATTGCTGACCTGAACGCCCAGCGAGGCGTGCGTGGCCGAGCCATTGGCGATCAGTTCATCGGCGATGCGCTTGGCCTGGTCGACTGGAATCGCGAAACCGAGTCCGATGGAACCGCTTTGGGCATCCGGGGAGTCGCCGCCGAGGGTGGCGATGGCGGAGTTCACACCGACCAGTTCGCCATTCATGTTCACCAATGCGCCGCCGGAGTTACCCGGGTTGATCGCCGCATCGGTCTGGATGGCGTCCAGAACGGTGTTCTGGTTGGTGGCATCGCCGCCGGCCGCCACTGGGCGGTTCAGCGCGCTGACGATCCCGGTGGTGACGGTGCCCTCGAGTCCGAGCGGCGAACCGATGGCCACCACGTCCTGTCCGACGTGCAGGTTCGACGATGACCCGAGGGTGATCGGCGTCAGTCCGGAAACTCCCTCAGCCCGAACGACCGCGATGTCACTGGCCGGATCAGTGCCCACGACGGTGAACGGGGCGGTGCGCCCATCGGCGAAGGTCACCAGGGTCTTGGTGCCGGCTGGGACGGCGTCCGGCGACGGCGCGCCGGGCTTGGGGGGAACCGATCCCGGCAAGCCGGGGGGCTTGGGTCCGGGCGGACCGTCCTGCACAGCGGAGACGACGTGGTTGTTGGTCAGGATCAGACCGTCTGCGGTGAGGATGATGCCCGACCCCTCTTCGGAGGCCCGGCCCATCTTGGTCTCGAGCTTGACCACGCTGGGCACCACCTTGGCGGCGACCTGCTCGAC
>JBAXUD010000574.1:0-2186 GCA_037129875.1 Mycobacteriaceae bacterium | reverse complement strand
CAGGGCTACATGTTCGTCACCGGACCCGACGTGATCAAGGACGTCACCGGCGAGGACGTCAGTCTCGACGAGTTGGGCGGTGCGGATTATCAGGCCCGCTACGGCAACATCCACCAGGTCGTCGACTCCGAGAAGAGCGCCTACCAGTACGTCCGGGAATTTCTGGATTTCCTGCCGCCCAACACCTTTGACGATGCGCCGGTGATCAACCCCGGACTCGAGCCGGAAATCACACCGCACGATCTCGAACTCGACAGCCTGGTGCCGGACGCCGACAACATGGCCTACGACATGCACGAGATCCTGATCCGCATTTTCGACGACGGCGATTTCCTCGACGTCGCCGCCCAGGCTGGACAGGCGATGATCACCGGCTTCGCCCGCGTCGACGGCCGGCCGGTCGGTGTGGTCGCGAACCAGCCGATGCACATGTCCGGCGCCATCGACAACGAGGCCTCCGATAAGGCCGCCCGCTTCGTGCGGTTCTGCGACTCCTTCAACGTGCCGTTGGTGTTCGTCGTGGACACCCCCGGCTTCC
Source organism: Mycobacteriaceae bacterium (assembly GCA_037129875.1). Classification (GTDB taxonomy): domain Bacteria; phylum Actinomycetota; class Actinomycetes; order Mycobacteriales; family Mycobacteriaceae; genus Mycobacterium. Next base: position 1,648 of record JBAXUD010000574.1, on the reverse strand, counting down.
TGCCCGGTGTGGAACAGGAGAAGAACGGCATCATCAAGCGCGGCGGCCGGTTCCTCTACGCCGTGGTCGAGGCCGACGTGCCGAAGGTGACGCTGACCATCCGCAAGTCCTACGGCGGCGCGTATGCGGTGATGGGCTCCAAACAGCTCACCGCCGACCTCAACTTCGCCTGGCCCACCGCGCGTATCGCGGTGATCGGGGCCGAAGGGGCGGCACAGCTTCTGGTCAAGCGGTTCCCCGATCCCACCGCCCCCGAGGTTCAGAAGATCCGCGCCGATTTCATCGAGGGCTACAACCTGAATATCGCGATCCCCTACATCGCCGCGGAGCGCGGGTTCATCGACGCCGTCATCGAGCCGCATCAGACCCGGCTGTTGCTGCGGCAGTCCATGCGGTTGTTGCGGGACAAGCAGATTCAGCGGGTTCAGCGTAAGCACGGGCTGATCCCGATCTGATGACCCGTGACTCGCTGGAGCCCGTCGAGCCCAGGATCTTCATCTTCCCGCACACCGGTGGATCAGCGAACTTCTATGTGCCGTTCGCCAAGGCGTTCACCGACGGCGTGAAATGCGTTGCGGTTCAGTACCCCGGCAAGCGCGCCGGCAAGGATTTGTCGCAGTACACCAGTATCCCGGAGATGGCCGACCGCCTCTGCGCGATGTTCTCTCCCGCCGACCCGCCGTCGGGACCGGTGGCGTTCTTTGGTCACAGCATGGGAGCCCTGCTGGCCTTCGAGGTCGCGCTGCGCTTCGAACGGGCCGGCAATCCGATTGCCGCGCTGTTCGTATCGGCCAGCGCTGCCCCCGGACTCATGCGCAATCGCGAAAACGTGACGGGCTCCGATCTGGACCTGCTCAGCATGGTCAGCGATGTCACCGGCGCCAACCCGGAGTTCCTCAACAACGACCAGTTCGCCGCGACCCTGCTGCCGACCTTGCGCGGCCTCAAGGCCATCGCATCCTATGAGTGCCCGCCCGATGCGACGGTGTCCTGCCCGATTCACGCGCTGATGGCCGACAACGACGAGTTGGCGACCGCGGAACTGGTGGAGCCGTGGGAGCAGCGCACCACGGGCCAGTTCGACCTCACGGTGTTCCCGGGGGACCACTTCTACATCAACACCAACCTGCCCCAGCTGTCACAGTGGGTGGAAGAGCGGGTCATCTGACGGAGCCAATGCGGCTTTGCTGGCCAACTTCACAGTCGCATCTGAAATGAGGCAATGCGCATCGGAATGACCGTCGGTTGTTTGCTGCATCGTCACCCGCGCCGGGTGTCTGGTAGCGTTTGCAGCACGCCCGCATCGCGGAGTCCAGCGCCGTTCTCTCTGCCAGCGATCTACAGGGTCCCCATGCGCGTTCGCCCTCAAGTGTTGGTGAAGCTCGCTCGAGCACAATGAATGAGGCTTTACACGTGTCGAACACCGACTTTACCCTGCCTGCGCTGCTGCGCCACCAGGCGACCACCCGGGGCGACGCCCCGGCCTTCACGTTCATGGACGGCGCGGTTCTCGGAACCGGCCACCCCGAGAGCCTCACCTGGACCCAGCTCTATCGCCGCGTGCTGTCGCTGGCCGAGGAGTTGCGACGGACCGCCACCAAGGGTGACCGGGTGGCGATCCTGGCCCCGCAGGGGCTCGACTACGTCG
>JBAXUD010000573.1:0-2189 GCA_037129875.1 Mycobacteriaceae bacterium | reverse complement strand
CGGCCCTCCAGGGAGTCCAGCAGCGCGGTCTCCTCGCCGCAGATGTAGGCGCCGGCCCCGGCGTGCACGATCAGATCGAGGTCGAAGCCCGAGCCGAGGATGTCGGTGCCCAGATAGCCCGCGGCGTAGGCCTCGGCGACCGCGGCCTGCAGCCGGCGCAGCACAGGCACCACCTCGCCGCGCAGGTAGATGAAGGCCTGCCGGGCGCCGATCGCGTAGGCGGCGATGATCGCGCCCTCGACCAGGAAGTGCGGGGTGGTCAGCAGCAGGGGCATGTCCTTGCAGGTGCCCGGCTCGGACTCGTCGGCGTTGATCACCAGATACTTCGGCTTGGCCGACGTGCGGTCGATGAACGACCACTTGGTGCCCGTCGGGAATCCTGCACCGCCGCGGCCGCGCAGGCCGGACTCCTTGACTTCTGCGATCACCTCGTCCGGCGTCATGGACAACGCCTTACGCAGGCCCTGATAGCCGTCATGGCGCAGATAGGTCTCCAGCGTCCACGGCTGCGGTGCGTCCCAGAACCGGCTCAGCACCGGGGTCAGCGGCGTGGTCATGAGCCCTGCCCGTCGCGTGCTACCCGCAGTCCGGCCAGCGTCGGTGCCCCCGGTCCGGTGTTGTCGTCCGCGTGGGACCCCAGGCCGGCCAGCGTGCGCGCGGTTTCCCGGAACGGGCACAGCGTGGAGCCACGGGTGGGGGTGACGCTGCGGCCGCTGCGCAGGGCGGCCACCAGTTCCGTTGCGCTGGAGGGGGTCTGGTTGTCGAAGAACTCCCAGTTGACCATGACGACCGGCGCGTAGTCGCAGGCGGCGTTGCACTCGATGTGTTCCAGGGTGATCAGCCCGTCGTCGGTGGTCTGCCCCGGTCGCACCCCGAGTTCGTTCTCCAGGGTCTCCAGAATGGCGTCGCCGCCCATGATCGCGCACAGCGTGTTGGTGCACACCCCGACCAGGTAGTCGCCGGTGGGGCTGCGGCGGTACATCGAGTAGAAGGTGGCGACCGCGGTGACCTCGGCGGCCGTCAGCTCCAATTGGCTTTCGCAAAAAGCGATTCCGGCGGCGGTGAGGTAGCCGTCCTGTGACTGGACCAGGTGCAGCAGCGGCAGCAGCGCTGAGCGGGGTTGCGGGTAGCGCGCGATGATGACGGCGGCGTCGGCGGCCAGCCGCTCGGTGACGTCGGCCGGATGCGACGCCGGCCCGCCGATGGGGGGGCCGGGTTCGTCGGGCCGTGGGCCCAGCGTGAGGTCGATACTCATCGGTCGACGCCACCCATCACCGGGTCGATCGAGGCGACCGCGGCGATCACGTCGGCCACCATGCCGCCTTCGCACATCGCTGCCACCGCTTGCAGATTGGTAAAGCTGGGGTCCCGGTAGTGCACCCGGTAGGGGCGGGTGCCGCCGTCGGAGACCATGTGCACGCCGAGTTCGCCGCGCGGCGACTCCACCGCGGTATACACCTGTCCGGCGGGCACCTGGAACCCCTCGGTGACGATCTTGAAATGGTGGATCAGGCCCTCCATGGACTTGCCCATGATCCGGGCGATGTGCTCGGGAGAGTTGCCCAGTCCGTCCGGGCCCAGTTTCAGATCGGCCGGCCAGGCCAGCTTCTTGTCAGCGATCATCACCGGACCGGGCTGCAGACGCTCCAGGCACTGGCCGACGATCTTGACCGACTCGTGCATCTCGCGTACCCGGATCAGGTAGCGCCCGTAGCAGTCGGCCGTTGTCTCGGTGATGACGTCGAAGTCGTAAGTCTCGTAGCCGCAATAGGGTTGGGCCTTGCGCAGATCGTGCGGCAGGCCGGTGGACCGCAGCACCGGCCCGGTGATGCCCAGCGCCATGCAGCCGGTCAGGTCCAGGTATCCGATGCCCTGAGTGCGGGCCTTCCAGATGTAGCTCTCGGTCAGCAGGGCCTCGAGTTCGTGCAACCGGCCGGGGAGGAGCTTGAGCACGTCGGCCACCCGCTCCGGCCCGTCGTCAGGCAGGTCGGCGGCCAGCCCGCCCGGGCGGATGTAGGCGTGGTTCATCCTCAAGCCCGTGATGGCCTCGAAGAGCGACAGGATCAGTTCGCGTTCCCGGAAGCCGAAGAACATCGGCGTCATCGCGCCCAGTTCCATGCCGCCGGTGGCCAGCGCCACCAGGTGCGAGGAGATCCGGTTGAGTTCCATCAGCATCACCCGGATCACCG
>JBAXUD010000572.1:0-2202 GCA_037129875.1 Mycobacteriaceae bacterium | reverse complement strand
GCCGACCAGGCCTCCCCGGTCGTGCTGCCGAAGACCGCCGAGTCCTCCCGCGTGACCGAGCTGCTCAAGCAGTTCCCGGGCGGGGACACCGCGCCGGTGCTGCTGGTGATCACCCGCGGTGACGGTTCGGACCTCTCGCCCGATGATCTGGCCGCCGCGCAGCAGGCACGCGACCGCATGGCCGGCCTGAGCGGAGTGGCGCCGGGGCCACCGATTCCGTTGTTGCCCTCCACCGACGGCAAGGCGGCACTGGCTCCGCTGGCGCTCAAGAGCGACCTGACGGGCTTCGACCTCTCTGACACCGTCAAGGCGCTGCGCGACGCCGCTCGCACCGGCCTGCCCGACGGCGTGGTGGCCAACGTGACCGGCGGTCCGGCGTTCGGCGCGGATATCGCCAACTCGTTCGCCGGGGCGAACGTCAATCTGCTGGCCGTCACCGGCGGCGTGGTGGCACTGCTGCTCATCATCACCTACCGCTCGCCGGTGCTGTGGCTGGTGCCGTTGCTGGTGATCGCCTTCGCCGACCGGATCGCGGCGGTGGTGGGCGCAGCGGTGGCAGAGGCCGCCGGCCTGGGCGGGGACGGATCGACCTCGGGGATCACCAGCGTGCTGGTGTTCGGCGCGGGCACCAACTATGCGCTGCTGTTGATTTCACGTTATCGGGAGGAGTTGCGCCGGACAAGCAATCACCGCGAGGCCCTGCACACCGCCGTCCGCTGGGCCGGGCCGGCGATCGTGGCCAGCAACGCCACCGTGGTGCTGGCACTGCTGACCCTGCTGCTGGCCCAGTCGCCCACCACCCGCAGCCTCGGCGTGCAGGCCGCCGCCGGCCTGGCGGTGGCCGCGCTCTTCGTCCTGCTGGTACTGCCACCTTTGCTGGCGTTATTCGGCCCGAAGTTGTTCTGGCCCTTCATCCCCCGCGCCGGCGGCGAGGAACTCACCACTACCGGCGCCTGGCACCGGGTGGCCGAGTGGGTGTCCGGCCACGCCGGACGGGTGGCGACGGTCTCGATCCTGACCCTGGCGGTGCTGGCCACCGGCCTGATCGGCACGCCCATCGGCCTGTCGCTGATCGACCAGTTCCGGGTCAAGGCCGATTCGGTCACCGGTTTCCAGACCTTGTCCGACCACTTTCCCAGCGGGCAGACCGACCCCACCCGGGTGATCGCCCGCACCGAGAACACCGACGCGGTGACCGCCGCGATCCAGTCCACCCCCGGCGTCGCCTCGGTTCAGCCGGCCGGGGTGTCCGATACCGGACTGACCCAGTGGCAGGTGGTGCTCAACGCCGCGCCGGCATCCTCAGACGCGTTCACAACCGTTGGGGCACTGCGGGATTCGGTACGCAAGGCCGACCCGCAGGCACTGGTCGGCGGGACCGACGCCGCGGCCCTGGACACCAAACGGACCGCCGTGCGCGACCAGAAGGTCATCATCCCGGCGATCCTGATCGTCGTGCTCGCGGTGCTCTATCTGTTGCTGAGGGCGGCGTTGGCGCCACTGGTGCTGGTAGCCACCACCGCGCTGTCCACACTGGCCGCACTGGGCCTGGGCAGTTGGGTCAGCATTCACCTGCTCGGGTTCCCCGCACTGGACAACACCACCCCGTTGTTCGCCTTCCTGTTCCTGGTGGCACTCGGCGTGGACTACACCATCTTCCTGGTGAGCCGGGCCAAGGAGGAGACGCCGCTGTGGGGCACCCGGGGCGGGATCGTCCGGGCGGTCTCGGCCACCGGAGCCGTGATCACCAGCGCCGGAATCGTACTGGCGGCGGTGTTCGCCGTGCTGGGAGTTCTGCCGCTGATCGCGCTGACCCAACTGGGCATCATCGTCGGCCTGGGCATCCTGCTGGACACCTTCGTCGTGCGGACCGTCGTCATCCCGGCGCTGTTCACCTTGATCGGCCCGCAGATCTGGTGGCCGGCCTTCCGGCCCGACGATATCGAACGGACCGACGAACTGCCCCGCCTGCCGGTCAGTGCGCAGGGTGCTCGTGGTGGTGGTGCTCCTCGCCACGATGCTCGAACACCCCGGCCCGCACCAGGAAGAGCACGCTGACGATCAGCACCCAGAGTGGGAAGGCCAGCGTCAGCCACATGCTGGTGTCGCCGGCCACGATCAAGGCGATCGCCGATACGTAGGTGACCACCACCAGCCAGCGCGGCATCAACCCGGTGCGCAGCCAGATGGTGGCCAGCGACA
>JBAXUD010000571.1:0-2210 GCA_037129875.1 Mycobacteriaceae bacterium | reverse complement strand
ATTTGTAGAGTTGACCCGTGAATGATCCGGTTGGCTGGCCTTCCGAGCGATTGGCCTATTGGGGTGACGCGAAGTGGTGGGGCGCGTTGATCGACGGCGCGATCGCCGAACCCGACCCCGCCAGCGCGAATGCGCGGATCACACTGGTGCACAAGGAGCTATCACTGGCGCTCACCCAAGTGATCGGTGCCGATGCCGGTCCGACTTATCACGCTTGGGCAGTGTGGGCATCATTGCGGGCGCCGCGCCATCGAAAGCGAACTAAGCCTAACTAAGAGGCCGATAGCCCCGGCCAGCAGACCGCAGCGCACGGGCGCGCGCCGAATCTCACGGCATGATGAGCCGCACGCACCCGGGTCAAAAGACCCTATTGCGCGACGGCGGGGAGACGGAGCCTGAATGCCTGCGGCCACCTGAAAGCCCTGATCGCTGGCCAGACCTGAACCGGAGGTGGGCGATGACCGAGATCACCGGCGGCGAGCTGTTCGCCCGCGCGCTTGCGGCGGAGGGGATCGAGTTCCTCTTCGGGCTGCCGTGCCCGGAGATCGATCCGCTGCTGGCCCAATTGGAGGCGCACGGCATCCGGCTGGTGCCGGTGCGCCATGAGGCGGCCGGTGTGCACATGGCCGAGGGTCTGTACAAGACGACGGGCAAGGTTGCGGCTGTGCTGGGCAATCCCGGCCCCGGCTCGGCGAACCTGCTGCCGGGTGTGGTCACCGCACTGCACGAAGGTGTTCCGGTGCTGGCCATCACCTCCCAGCACCGGCTCGGGATCGTCTACCCGTCACCGCCGTCGACCTTCCAGGGCCAGGATCAGCTCGACCTTTTCCGGCCTGCGGTCAAGTGGGGCGGCCCGATCTTCGAGTGGTCACGGATTCCCGAAGTGCTGCGGCTGGCGTTTCGTGAGATGCACAACGGGCGGCCGGGTCCAGTCCATGTCGAGCTACCGGCCCCGATTCTGTATGAGACCGGCGACCCGCGGACGGCGCCGGTGTGGCCGCCGGCTGCCTACCGTGTTGGATCGCCGCAGCCGTCGGACCGCCAGCTCGACGAGGCCGCGGCGCTACTTGCCCAGGCTCAGCGGCCGGTGGTGATCGCGGGCCAAGGCGTCGACCGCGCCGATGCACGCGCTCGTGTGCTCGAGATCGCCGAGTTGCTCGGCTGCCCCGCGATCAGCTCGATGGCCGGCCGCGCCAGCGTCCCCAGCGATCACCCCAACTACGTGTTCGGCTTCGGCCCTGCCGGTGACCTCGCACGCAGCGAGGCCGACGTGCTGCTGGTCGCTGGCTCGCGGATGGGAAACCTGGACGTCCCCTACGACACCTACTGGGGCGACCCCGAGGGCAAGCGGCTCATCCAGATCGATATCGACCCAAGCCATTTCGGCGTCACGCGGCCGCTGCACCTGGGCATCCTCGCCGACGTGGGACCCGCGCTCGACGGTATTGCCGCGCGGCTGCGCGCGACGGATCTCGGCACGCGCGAGGGCGTGGATCTGGCCCGCTACCGCCAACTCGACGAGCAGGTGCGGACGCAGATGGCCGCCCCGATCCTTGAATGGAAGGGCCCGGGCATCCATCCGGCGCACGCGATCGGAGCGATCGGCGCGGTGTTCGGCCCGGATGCCGTGTACACCGTCGACGGTGGCAATACGTCGCTGTGGGCCTACACCGTGCTGCCGCCGACGCGGCCTCGGTCCTATCACACGATCCTCGAACTCGGCATGCTCGGCACCGGGATCCCGTCGGCGATCGGCGCGAAACTGGGCGCACCCGACCGCGAGGTCGTCTGCGTCACCGGCGACGGGGCGGCCGGTTTCAACATCATGGAGTTGCAGACGGCTGCGCGCGAGGGCATTGACGTCACCGTGGTGGTGTTCGCCGAGGGTTCCTGGACGATGGAAGAGTTGAACGAACTTCAGTTGTACGGCAAGACATTCGGCACAGCCCAGGGCGAGATCCGATGGGACATCGTCGCGCAGGGACTTGGCTGCCACGGTGAGTACGTGGAGGGCATCGAGGACCTCGACGGTGCGCTGCGGCGTGCCCGCGAGCACAACGGTCCCAGTCTGGTCTGTGTTCGCAGCGATCACGCCGCCAACCTCGCCATCCCGGCCGAGATGACGGCCCGGTTCTTCGAGGTCTACTCCGGACCGGCCAAGCCGGCGCTTGTCTAGAGGAGCATCGCCATGGCAAAGACCATCAACCTGA
>JBAXUD010000570.1:0-2214 GCA_037129875.1 Mycobacteriaceae bacterium | reverse complement strand
GCTGACCACCACGCCGTTGTCGGCCAGGATCGTCTTCCAGGCGATGGTGCGGATCAGGAACGTCACGAAGAACGGCAGGATCACCAGACCAAGCAGCAGATTCTTGAACCGCCCGGCCTTGAATGCGATCACATAGGCAAGCGGAAAGGCCAGCAGCAAGCACAGGATCGTGGCGCCGAAGGCGTAGCCGAACGAGCGCAGGATCTGATCGCGGTACTCGCTCAGGGCGCGCCCGTAGTTGGACCACTGCCAGGCGAAGGTGAGCTTGGGCAGATAGATCGAGCCGCCCATCGTCGACAGCGACGTGCGCAACAGCGAGACGAACGGCACCACGTAGAAGACGCCGAGGTAGGCCAGCGCGGGCAGGATCATCAGATACGGAGCGATCCTGCTGCGCTGGCGGGTGCTGCGGGCTACACCAGCCATTAGAGGAGGGCCATCTAGGTCAGCCGCCGGTGACTGCTGCGTAGGCCTTGTTGAATTCCTGGGTCTGCTCGTCGGTGAGCGGTGCCCAGGCCTTCAACTTGTCCAGCGTCTCCTTCGGCGGGTTGATCAGCGGGTTCTTGGCCAGTTCCGGATCGATCTTGGTCAGGTCATCGGTCATGTCGGACAGCACCGGCACGTACTTGGTGGCCGCGATCAGCTTGGCGTAATTGGCCCGGTCGTAGATGAAGTTGATCCACTCCTCGGCGGCCTTCTGGTTCTGGGTGGTGTAGGGAATCACCATGGTGTCGACGAAGGTGCTGGAGCCGGTTTCGGGTATCACGAACTTCAGGTCCGGGTTGTCCTTCTGCAACTGCACCACGTCGCCCGAATATGCTTGGGCGACAATGATATTGCCGGCGGCAAGGTCGTCGGCGTAGTCGTTGCCGGTGAACCGGCGAATCTGGCCCTTGTCCTTTTGCTCCTTGATGAGGTCGACGGCCTTCTGCACGGCCGGCAGGTTCGGGTCCTCCGGGGAGCCGCCCTGCAACATCAGGAACATGCCCAGGCCGTCCCGCATGTCGGACAGCAGGCTCACCTTGCCCTTGAAGGCGGGATCCCACATGTCGTCGACCTTGGTGATGTCCCGGCCGGTGGCGGCCCGGTTGTAGGCGATGCCCACCATGCCCGACATGTAGGGCGCGCTGAACTTGCGTCCGGGATCGGCCTTGGCGTCAAGCAGGTCAGGCCGCAGATTCTTGCGGTTGGTCCAGCGTGCCTCGCTGATCGGGTTGAGCCAACCGAGACTTTCCAGCCGTGAAGCCATGAATTCCGACGGCACCACCAGATCGGCGCCGATGTCCTGCTTGCGCGAGAGCGGCTCCTTGTTCTTGGCGAACCACTCCTCGTTGTCGTTGAAGTCCTCTTTGTAGTCCACCGTCAGACCGGTGGCGGTCTGGAACGCGGCCACGAATCCGTCGGCCATGTAGAGGGGCCAGTTGGACACCCGCAACTTGCCCGACGCCTTGCTGCCGTCGTCCTCGGGCGCCTTCGGGGCGTCCGACGGTCCGGAGGCGGATTTGTCTGAACTACAGGCGGCCAGGAATGACGGCCCCAGGATGGCGGCAGCCGCTACGGCCGCGCCACCGCCGATGAACCGTCGCCGTGAGGCCAGCCGGGCCAGTACTCGGGGGTCGATGTCTGCCATGGGATTGCCCTTTCGTTGGGTCCGGGTCGGTAGAAGCGGGTGGTCTGGCGGGGGATGCGATGTTCCAGGGATCAGGGGGTGTCGTCGAGCATTTCTTCCAGGTCCGCTGCCGTCGGGATGTCGGCCGCCGGCAGTACCAGCGAAGCCTCCGGCGACCAGCCGACGTAGACCTCGTCGCCGGGCCGCAGCATCGGCAGATCCTGTTCGGGGCCGACGTGGGCGAGCACCGCAGAGCCGTCGGCTGCGGCAAGCGAGAGCCGCAGCACCGGACCCTGGAAGGTCAGATCGGAGACGGTGGCCCGAACTACGGCCAGATCACCGGTCGGGGGTTCCATCGACACCCGCACCCGCTCGGGGCGAACCATCAATGTGGCCTGGCCGCCGGGCTCGATCGTCGTCTCGCCGGGCCTGGCCCGCAGCGTGGAGCCCAGCACCTCGATCTCGACGTAGTCCCGGTTGGCGCGGCCGGTCTGGCGGCCATGCCAGAGATTGGCCTGCCCGATGAAACCCGCGACGAAGACGCTGGCCGGCCGGTCGTAGATCTCGGTCGGGGTGCCGATCTGCTCGACGTTGCCGGCGTTCAT
>JBAXUD010000057.1:0-12320 GCA_037129875.1 Mycobacteriaceae bacterium | reverse complement strand
ACGAGGTGCTGCGGTCGATGTTGCACGGACTGGACCTCGAGGAAGCGACGCTCAACCGGACCTGATCGCCCACCGACACGCAACCAGAAGCGCTGCGTCGACGGTGTAAGCGCTTACAGCCAAACATGACAGTCGGGTGACCGGTGTCTGATCAAGGTCGACGCGGGTCCACGACTACCGCCACAGTGGGGTGTGCCCGAGACCGATCCACCCGCCCCCGAATGCCGGCGTCCGATGGGAATTCAGGACGCCCTGTGGCTGGAGATGGACCGGCCGACGAACGTCATGGTTGCCGACGTGGCGGTGTGGACCGCCGAACCACTGAATTTCGGCCGGCTGCAGGCGGCACTCATCGAGCGGCTCGTCGGGCGCTATCCGGTATTCCGCAGCAGGGCGGTTCCCGACGCCGACGGTGGCTGGTGCTGGGAGCCCGACCCGGACTTCGACATCGCCAATCACCTCAGCGCCGCCACCCTGTCCGACCCCGACGATCCGCGGTGCATGCATGCGCTGGTGGCCGCGCACCGCACCGAGGCGCTCGACCGTGACCTTCCGCTGTGGCGGGTGATCTGGGTGAAGCGCTACCGCGGCGGCAGCGCGATGATCCTGCGCAGCCACCACGCGCTGGCCGACGGGATGCGCATGGTCCAACTGGCGATGAGCCTGTTCGACGCCGCCCCGGAGGGCGGGGCGATCCTGGGCCCTGCGGTAACCCAGTACGGCGCTCAATCGCAGCCGGCCCGGATGCCGGTGTTGCAGCGGCTGCGGAGTGGCGCCGCCGAGTCTGCCACGATCGCCCGAACGGCGGGCCGGTGGCTGGCGGAGGTCCCACGCGGACGGACTGCCGATCCGCGGCGGCGGGCGCGGCACGCTGCGCGGCTGAGCCGGTTCGCGATCCGTAACCCGTTGGGCGCGCTGCACTCCCTGATGCACGCTCTGCGCAGGTCGGCGTTGGCGCTACGCCGGGCCCTGCCCAGCGGCGGCACGCTGGCCGGTGTCCTCGCCGCCGCACCCGGCGACGCCGACACCGTCCGTAAGTTCGTACTCGGCACCCGTAACGACGTGACGATCTGGACCGGACCGGCAAGCGGCTCCAAGGGCGTCGCCTGGTCGCCGCCCCTGTCGCTGCCCGCGGTCAAGGCCGTCGCCAAGGCGCATGGCTGCACCGTGAACGACGTCCTGGTGGCCACCGTCGCCAGTGCACTGCACGACTACCTGCGATCGCAGGACGCACACTGCGCCTCGGTGGCGTTCATGGTGCCGGTCAACCTGAAGCCGCTCGATCTGAGCCTGCCGGAGACGCTGGGCAACGAGTTCGCTCTCGTGCAATTGGAGTTGCCCACCGACGAGCCCGATCCCGTCGCGGTGCTGGCGATCGCCCGGCGGCGGATGAAGCGCATCAAGAACGGCAACGAGGCCGCCGTCGCCTTCCGGCTGCAGGAGGCGATCTCCGGACTCAGCCGCACCCTGTACGAAGCATCGGTGGAGCTATTCACCAACCGCACTCTCGGAGTGCTCACCAACGTGCCCGGGCCGCCGATCCCGGTCTACCTGGCGGGTGCGCTGGTGGAGGGAATCGCCGGCTGGGCGCCGGTCTCCGGAGACCAGCCGATGAGCTTCAGCATCTGCAGCTACAACGGTGACGTCGTGGTGGGCATCGCCTGCGACACCGAACTGGTGCCCGGCTATGAGTCGATCGTCGACGGCTTCGCCGCCGCATTCGACCGGCTGGTCGCCCAGACTCCCGGGGTGGACGTGATGGCCGGCGACTGGCGCATCAAGGGATGATCTAGGCCGAGGAGCGGGCCCGCAGGACCTCAAGCGCCTTGTCGGCGTGGGTGTCCATGTTGACCTCGCTGGAGATGACGTCGAGCACCGTGCGGTCGCTGTCGATGACGAAGGTGGTTCGCTTCACCGGCAGGAACTTGCCGAGCAGACCCCGCTTGACGCCGAAGCTTTCGGCCACCGTCCCGTCGCGGTCCGAGAGCAGCGGGTAGTCGAAGCGCTGCGAGTCGGCGAAGCGGGCCTGTTTGTCGACCCCGTCGGTGCTGATCCCGACCCGTGATGCCCCGAGTGCGGAGAACTCACTCGCCAGATCGCGGAAATGGCAGGCCTCCTTGGTGCACCCCGGAGTCATCGCGGCCGGGTAGAAGAACAGCACGATCGGGCCGTCGGCGAGCAGGCCGGACAGCGAGCGCACCGAACCGGTCTGATCCGGCAGTTCGAACTCCGGAGCACGGTCACCCCGTTTGATCTGTGTCATGGCTGCCAACCTAGTCCAAGCGCACGGCGGTAAGCAGCCCTGAACAGGTCTGGGAAGATGTACCCCGTGCAGTCCACGACCACTCGCGCCGAGTTCCGCGCGCTGGCCGCCGAGCACCGTGTGGTCCCGGTGACCCGCAAGGTGCTCGCCGACAGCGAGACGCCGCTATCGGCGTATCGCAAGCTGGCCGACAACCGCCCGGGAACGTTCCTACTGGAATCCGCCGAGAACGGCCGCTCCTGGTCGCGATGGTCATTCATCGGCGCCGGCGCCCCGGCGGCGTTGACCGTGCGCGACGGCCAGGCCGTCTGGCTGGGGTCCACCCCGCAGGGTGCGCCCAGCGGAGGCGACCCGCTGGAGGCCCTGCGCGCGACCATGGAACTGCTGTCAACCGGTCCGCTCCCGGGCATGCCGCCGCTGTCGAGCGGGCTCGTCGGTTTCTTCGCCTACGACTTTGTGCGGCGTCTGGAGCGGCTACCCGAACTGGCCGTCGACGACCTGCACCTGCCCGACATGCTGCTGCTGCTGGCCACTGACATCGCCGCGGTGGACCACCACGAGGGCACCATCACCCTGATCGCCAACGCGGTCAACTGGGACGGCAGCGACGAGCGCGTCGACAAGGCCTACGACGACGCCGTCGCCCGCCTCGACGTGATGACGGGCGCCCTCGGCCAGCCGCTGGGTTCGACGGTGGCCACCTTCTCCCGGCCCGAGCCCCGCCACCGCGCCCAGCGCACGATCGAGGGGTACGGCGCGGTGGTGGAGCGCCTGGTCTCCGAGATCGAGGCCGGCGAGGCCTTCCAGGTGGTGCCCTCCCAGCGTTTCGAGATGGACACCGAGGCCGATCCGATCGACGTGTACCGGATGTTGCGGGTGTCCAACCCCAGCCCGTACATGTATCTGCTGCAGATCCCGAACGCGTATGGGGGAACGGCGTTTTCGATCGTGGGGTCGAGTCCGGAGGCGTTGGTCACCGTGCAGGACGGCTGGGCGACCACCCACCCGATCGCAGGCACCCGGTGGCGCGGGCACACCGAGGAGGAGGACCAGCTGCTGGAGAAGGAGCTGCTCTCCGACGAGAAGGAACGCGCCGAGCACCTGATGCTGGTCGACCTCGGCCGCAACGATCTGGGGCGGGTCTGCGTGCCGGGCACCGTGCGGGTCGAGGACTACAGCCACATCGAGCGCTACAGCCACGTCATGCATCTGGTGTCGACGGTGACCGGTCTGCTGGCCGAGGGGCGCACCGCTCTGGATGCGGTGACCGCGTGTTTCCCGGCCGGCACCCTCTCGGGCGCACCCAAGGTGCGCGCGATGGAGCTCATCGAGGAAGTTGAGATCACCCGCCGCGGCCTGTACGGCGGCGTGGTGGGCTATCTCGACTTCGCCGGCAATGCCGACTTCGCGATCGCCATCCGCACCGCGCTGATGCGTGCGGGCATCGCCTACGTGCAGGCCGGCGGCGGGGTGGTGGCCGATTCCAACGGACCCTACGAATACACCGAGGCCGCCAACAAGGCCAAGGCGGTACTGAGCGCCATCGCGGCCGCTGAGACGCTGAGGGCACCGTGATCCGCGTCGCTCAGCTTCTGCTGGTGGTATCGGCCCTGGCCCTGTGGTTGGCCTCGCGGCTGCCGTGGGTCTCGGTGGGTTCCTTTGACGGCCTCGGCCCGCCGAAGACCGTCACGCTCAACGGTGCGGCCTGGTCTACTGCACTGGTGCCGCTGGCGGTGCTGCTGATCGCTGCGGCACTGGCCGGTCTGGCAGTGCGGGGCTGGCTGCTGCGGGCGGTGGCGCTGCTGTTGGCGGTGGTGTCCTTCGCGGTGGGCTATCTCGGAATCACCCTGATCCTCATGCCCGACGTCGGCCCCCGCGGTGCCGAGCTGGCCGGAGTCGGTGTGGCGACGCTGGTCTCCAGCGAACGACACCTGACTGGCGCGGTGGTGACACTGGGCGCGGCGGTGGGTGTGCTGCTGGCCGCGGTACTGCTGATGCGTTCTGCGGTATCCGGGGCCCGCGAGAGCGTCAAGTACGCCGTCGCGGGGTCGGCCGGCAACGGAGACGGGGCCCACTCCGAGCGCGGCATGTGGGATGCGCTCGACGAGGGACGCGACCCGACCGACTCTTCGTCTGAGAAAGAGGGTCGGTGACGGATGCCAGCAATCGGACGGCTACCCTTTGACCGATACCAGCGTTATCGTCAGACACCGCCTGAGGGGATCCCGCATTCATGAGTTCGGCAACCGTGCTCGACTCCATTCTCGAGGGAGTCCGCGCTGACGTTGCCGCGCGCGAGGCGCTGGTCAGCATGGCCGAAGTCAGGGCAGCAGCCGAGGCTGCGCCGGCGCCGCGCGATGTGATGACAGCGTTGCGTGCCCCGGGAATCGCCGTGATCGCCGAAGTGAAGCGGGCCAGTCCGTCGCGCGGGCAGCTCGCCGCGATCGCCGACCCCGCCGCACTGGCGCGGGCCTATCAGAGCGGCGGCGCACGGGTTATCAGCGTGCTCACCGAGGAGCGCCGGTTCAAGGGTTCGCTTGCCGACCTCGACGCCGTGCGCGCCGCAGTCACCATCCCGGTGCTACGCAAGGACTTCATCGTGCGGCCGTACCAGATTCACGAGGCCCGCGCGCACGGCGCCGACATGCTGCTGCTGATCGTGGCCGCGCTGGAACAGCCCGCCCTGGTGTCGATGCTCGACCGCACCGAGTCCCTGGGCATGACGGCGTTGGTGGAGGTGCACACCGAGGAGGAGGCCGACCGCGCCCTGCAGGCCGGTGCCTCCGTGATCGGCGTCAACGCCCGCGACCTGAAGACCCTCGACGTCGACCGCGACTGCTTCGGGCGGATCGCCCCGGGTCTGCCGTCAAACATCATCAGGGTCGCCGAGTCCGGTGTTCGCGGTACCGCCGACCTGCTGGCCTACGCCGGCGCCGGCGCCGACGCAGTCCTGGTCGGCGAGGGTCTGGTCACCAGCGGGGATCCCCGGACGGCGGTTTCCGACCTGGTGACCGCGGGGGCGCATCCGTCCTGTCCGAAACCGGTCCGCTAGCTCCGACGCGGTAGATCTGACATGGCCGACACCTCGATTCCCGCCCTGCCCCGCGCCAGTGCCGCCGTGGCCGAGCCGACCAGCCACGACCCGGATGCCCGCGGGCACTTCGGCGTCTTCGGCGGGCGCTACATCCCCGAGGCCCTGATGGCCGTCATCGAAGAGGTCACCGCCGCCTACGAGAAGGCCCGCGCCGACCAGACCTTCCTCGACGAACTAGACCGGCTGCAGACCCACTACGCAGGCAGGCCCTCGCCGCTGTACGAGGCGTCGCGGCTGAGCGACCATGCCGGGGGCGCGCGGATCTTCCTCAAACGCGAAGACCTCAACCACACCGGTTCGCACAAGATCAACAATGTGCTGGGACAGGCTCTGCTGGCCAGGCAGATGGGCAAGACCAGGGTCATCGCCGAGACCGGTGCCGGACAGCACGGCGTGGCCACCGCGACGGCCTGCGCGCTGCTCGGCCTGGAGTGCATTGTCTACATGGGTGCCGTGGACACCGTCCGACAGGCGCTCAACGTCGCGCGGATGCGGCTGCTGGGTGCGGAAGTCGTTGCGGTGCAATCGGGTTCGAAAACACTCAAGGACGCCGTCAACGAAGCGTTCCGGGACTGGGTGGCCCACGCCGACGACACCTACTACTGCTTCGGCACCGCGGCCGGACCGCATCCGTTCCCCATGATGGTGCGCGACTTCCAGCGGGTGATCGGCATGGAAGCCCGCGCGCAGATGCTGGTCCAAGCCGGGCGACTGCCGGATGCCGTCACCGCCTGTGTCGGCGGGGGATCCAACGCGATCGGCATCTTCCACGCCTTCATCGACGATCCGGGGGTGCGCCTGATCGGCTACGAGGCCGGCGGCGACGGCGTCGAGACCGGGCGGCACGCCGCCACCTTCGCGGGCGGGACGCCTGGGGCGTTCCAGGGCTCGTACTCCTACGTGATGCAGAACCGGGACGGCCAGACCATCGAATCCCATTCCATATCAGCGGGATTGGACTATCCGGGTGTGGGTCCCGAGCATGCCTTCCTCAAGGACATCGGCCGGACCGAGTACCGCCCGATCACCGACACACAGGCCATGGACGCTTTCCGTTTGCTGTGCCGGCTGGAAGGCATCATCCCGGCCATCGAGTCCGCGCACGCCGTGGCCGGTACGGTGGAACTTGCGGCCGAGTTGGGGCCCGAGGCGATGATCCTGGTCAACCTGTCCGGTCGCGGCGACAAGGACGTCGAAACCGCTGCCCGCTGGTTCGGCCTACTCGACTCTGCTGGTCGTCCTGGGCAGGGTCCGGGAGCGTCATGACGGTCGCACACAGCCCGGCCGGTCGACTCGGGCCGGTCTTCGAGCGCTGCCGCAGCGAAGGCCGTGCGGCGCTGATCGGCTACCTGCCGACCGGATATCCGGATGTGGCGACGTCGATCGAGGCGATGGTGGCGATGACCCAGGGCTGCGACATCATCGAAGTCGGCGTTCCCTATTCGGATCCCGGTATGGACGGCCCGGTCATCGCGGACGCGACGGAAGCCGCATTGCGGGCCGGAGTCCGGGTGCGTGACGCCATCCGCGCGGTGGAGGCCATCAGCGCCGCGGGCGGCAACGCCGTGGTGATGAGTTACTGGAATCCGGTGCTGCACTACGGCGTTGACGCGTTCGCCCGGGATCTGGCCGCGGCCGGTGGCCTGGGAATGATCACCCCCGATCTCATCCCCGACGAAGCCGACGCATGGCTGGCTGCCGCCGATGCCCACGACTTGGACCGCATCTTCCTGGTGGCGCCGTCGTCGACCCCCGAACGACTGGCCCGCACGGTCGATGCCTCCCGCGGCTTCGTTTACGCCGCCTCCACCATGGGCGTGACCGGCGCCCGCGATGTGGTGTCGCAGGCCGCGCCGGAACTGGTCCGACGAGTCAAAGCGATCTCCGACATCCCGGTCGGGGTTGGCCTGGGCGTGCGTTCGCGCGAGCAGGCGGCACAGATCGCGCATTTCGCCGACGGCGTTATCGTCGGCTCCGCCCTGGTGTCGGCTCTGGCCGACGACGGGGTTGCCGCGGTCCGCACATTGACCGAGGAACTTGCCGTCGGGGTTCGAGAGTGAAGGTGCCCGTTACGTGACCACAACAGTGCTTGCCTACTTCCCGAGTCCGGCACAGGGCGTCTGGTATCTGGGCCCGTTCCCGATCAGGGCCTACGCGCTGTGCATCATCGCCGGGATCATCGCCGCGCTGGTGATCGGCGATCGTCGCTGGGCCGCCAGGGGCGGAGAGCGCGGCGTGATCTACGACATCGCGCTGTGGGCGGTGCCGTTCGGGCTCGTCGGCGGCCGGCTCTACCACCTGCTGACCGACTGGAAGACCTACTTCGGCCCGGGTGGTGCCGGAATCGGCGCGGCAGCCCGGATCTGGGAGGGCGGTCTGGGCATCTGGGGCGCGGTAGCCCTGGGCGCTGTGGGTGCGTGGATCGGCTGCCGCCGCAAGGGAATTCCGCTGCCCGCATTCGGTGATGCCGTTGCGCCCGGCATCGTCCTGGCTCAGGCGATCGGGCGGCTGGGCAACTACTTCAACCAGGAGCTCTACGGCCGCGAGACGGCCGTGCCGTGGGGCATGGAGATCTTCTACCGCCGCGACTCCTCGGGTGTGGTCGACGTGCACTCCCTCGACGGTGTGTCCACCGGCCAGGTGGCCGCGGTGGTGCACCCCACGTTCCTCTACGAACTGCTGTGGAACCTGCTGGTGTTCGTCTTCCTGATCTGGGTGGATCGCAAGTTCCGCCTCGGTCACGGCCGGCTGTTCGCGCTCTATGTGGCGGCCTACTGCGTCGGACGGTTCTGGGTCGAGTTGATGCGCGACGACACCGCCACCCACATCGCCGGGATCCGGATCAACGTCTTCACCGCGGTCTTCGTGTTCATCGGCGCGGTCGTGTACTTCCTGCTGGCACCCAAACGCCGGGAAGATCCGGCCACACTGCGTGGCCGGCAGCCGCTGGAGGCTCCTCATGAGGAGTCCATGGTCGAGGAATGGGCCGACGATCTGCTGGCCGCGGCCAAGGGCAGCGGAATCGTGGCCGCGGCCACTGTGGCCGGTGAACATGAGACCGAGGATTCCGAGGCGGTCGGCGACTTCGAGGCCGACGCCGAGCGGGCCGACTTCATCGTGCCCGTCGAGGCTGAGGTTCCCGAGGGCGACGAGGTTCCCGAGGGCGACGAGGTTTCCGAAGCCGACGTCGATGACGAGGGCCCGGTCGGGGTCATCGAATCCGGGGAAGAATTCGAGTCCGAGGCCGAGTCCGAGGCCGAGCCCGTCAGCGACGAGGCGGTCATCGTCTACGAGAGCCCCGGCGAGCCCGAGACCGAAACTGTGGTCGTCTACGAGTCGGGGGATGGCGACGGCGCTGAGGCCGAGGTTGCCGGCGTTGACGACGACTCCGAGGTCGAGGCCATCGAGGAGACCGAGGCTGAACCGGCCGCCGAGGCCGTCGAGGCCGAAGAAGACGAAGTGGCCGTCGAGGCCGAAGAAGACGAAGTGGCCGTCGAGGCCGAAGAAGTTGAAGTGGCTGTCGAGGCCGTCGAGCCTGAATCCGAGCCCGAGCCCGAGCCCGAGCCGGTTGCCGAAAAGCCCGAACCCGAGCCGGTCGCCGCCGTGGCGGAGCCCGAACCGCCGGCCGAGGGGGCAGCCGATGACGAGGCGCCTGCGCCGAAGCTCGGCAAGACGCTGAAGCGCCTGCTCTGGGGCGCCGGCAGCACGCAGCGGTAGAGCGGTGCTGGCATGCTGGAGAGCATGACCGAGCAGGTTGATGCCGGCAGGCGGGTGCGTTTGTATGCCGGGCTGGGATCCGGCCTGGCGGCCGCGGCGGCGCTGACCTACGTGGGCCTGGTCGATCCGCATCGCCCCGGGTCGTTGTTTCCGCCCTGCATGTTCAAAGCCGTCACCGGCTGGAACTGCCCGGGCTGCGGTGGCCTGCGGATGACCCATGACCTCCTGCACGGTGATCTGTCGGCCGCGATGGTGGACAACGTCTTCCTGATGATCGGGTTGCCACTCCTGGCGCTGTGGTCGCTGTGGCGAGTGCGCCGCGGACAGCCGGCATTCACCCCGGCGGTCCTCATCGTCGTCGCCGTGCTGGCGGCCGGGTGGACCATCGTGCGGAATCTGCCGGGTTTCCCGTTGGTTCCCACATTGATCGGTTCCTGACCGCGGACCGGACTATGCTCAGGCGTCGTGACGCGGCGCGGCAAAATCGTCTGTACTCTCGGCCCGGCCACCGACACCGATGCCACGGTGAAAGCCTTGGTCGAGGCCGGCATGGACGTCGCGCGAATGAACTTCAGCCATGGCGACTATTCCGACCACCAGGCTTCCTACGCCCGGGTTCGCAAGGCGGCTGACGAGACGGGCCGGGCAGTCGGCATCCTGGCGGATCTGCAGGGGCCCAAGATACGCCTCGGCCGATTCAAGGACGGCCCGACCGAATGGGTCAACGGCGAAACGGTCCGCATCACTGTCGCAGACTGCGAAGGCACCCACGACCGTGTCTCGACCACCTACAAGAACCTCAGCAAAGACGCCAAGCCGGGCGACCGGATGCTGGTGGACGACGGCAAGGTGGCCGTCGTCGTGGAGGCCGTCGACGGCGATGACGTCGTGTGCACTGTCACCGAGGGCGGCCCGGTCAGCAACAACAAGGGCCTGTCCATGCCCGGAATGGCATTCTCCGTTCCGGCGATGTCCGAGAAGGACATTGCCGACCTGGAGTTCGCCCTCGAGCTCGGCGTGGACCTGATCGCGCTGTCATTCGTCCGCTCGCCGTCCGACGCCGAGCTGGTGCGTGACGTCATGGACCGCGTGGGCCGCCGAGTTCCGGTGATCGCCAAATTGGAGAAGCCCGAAGCCGTCGCGAACCTTGAGGCGATCGTGATGGCGTTCGACGCCATCATGGTGGCCCGCGGCGATCTCGGGGTGGAACTGCCGCTGGAACAGGTCCCGCTGGTGCAGAAGCGGGCCATTCAGATCGCGCGGGAGAACGCCAAACCGGTGATCGTCGCCACCCAGATGCTGGAGTCGATGATCGAGAACTCCCGGCCCACCCGGGCCGAAGCGTCCGACGTGGCCAATGCGGTACTCGACGGGGCCGATGCGGTGATGCTGTCCGGGGAGACCTCGGTGGGCAAGTACCCGATCGAGGCGGTCCGGACGATGGCCCGCATCATCTGCGCCGTCGAGGAAGGCTCGATTGAGCCGCCTCCGCTCACCCACGTCCCGCGGACCAAGCGGGGTGTGATCTCGTATGCGGCCCGCGATATCGGCGAAGGACTCGACGCAAAAGCCTTGGTCGCGTTCACCTCATCGGGCGACACCGTGCGCCGGCTTTCGCGATTGCACAGCCGTCTGCCGCTGCTGGCCTTTGTCACTGCCTCTGAGATCCGTAGCCAACTTGCACTGACCTGGGGTACCGAGACCTTCGTCGTCGCCCACAAGGACAGCACCGACGACATGGTCCGGCAGGTCGACCACGAGATGTTGGAGATGGGCCGCTTCGAGCGCGGGGACCTGGTGGTCATCGTCGCAGGGGCTCCACCCGGCACAGTAGGCTCGACGAACCTGATTCACATCCACCGGATCGGGGAGAACGACCACTAAACCGAGAGGGAGCACGTGCAGCCGTCGGCGCCGTCCGATTTCGAGGAACTGCTGGCGATCCTGCAACTGACTCCGCTCGGTGACGATGTCTTCGTGGGGCGTCACCCCCGCAAGAACCCGGTCCGGACGTTCGGCGGTCAATTAATGGCGCAAGCCTTCACGGCAGCGAGCCGGACGCTCGAACACGAGCTTCCGCCCAGTGCATTGTCAGTGCACTTCATCTCCGGCGGACATCCCGCCCAGGACATCGAGTTCCACGTGGTGCGACTGCGGGACGAACGGCGGTTCGCCAACCGCCGGGTCGACGCGATGCAGAGCGGCACGCTGCTGGCCACCGCGCTGGTGTCCTACCTGGCGGCAGGCCATGGCCTGGAGCACAACTCCGCGATACCGGAAGTCCCTGCGCCCCATGGACTTCCGACCATCGACGATCTTCTCGTCGGGTACGAAGAGGTGGTGCCGCACTTTGCCAATGCGATGCGCCCCATCGAGTGGCGCTACACCAACGACCCGGCGTGGGTGATGCGGGACAAAGGCGAACGCCTGGATCGCAACCGGGTATGGATGACGGCTGCGGGTGAGATGCCCGACGACCCGGTGCTGCACACCGCGGCGATGGTGTATTCGTCGGACACCACTGTGCTGGATTCGATCATCACCACCCACGGTCTGTCGTGGGGCTGGGATCGCATCTTCGCCGTCACCGTCAACCATTCGGTCTGGTTCCACCGGCAAGTCGACTTCAGCAACTGGGTGCTCTACTCCACCGCGTCGCCGGTCGCCGCCGAATCCCGCGGGCTGGGGATGGGCCACTTCTTCAACCCGGCCGGTGAGGTGGTCGCCACCGTCGCCCAGGAGGGCATCGTCAAGTACTTCCCAGGGAAGTGATCAGCGGGTGGGTGCCGGCTGTCCGAACAGGTCAGCCACTCGTTGCTCGAAATCGCTCGTGCACAAATCGGTCTTCACGGTGTCCTGCCCGGCGTTGCTCAGGCAGTCGAAGAACTGCGGGACGTCGGCGCCCTTGAACACCCATGCGACCCAGGCGATGCTGACGACGATTGCCAGAGCGCCGAGGATGATCCCGGCCGTGGCGATTCCGCCGTTGTTGGCCTGACCCCGCTTGACCCGGCCGCGTGCGACGAACCCGAGAATGATCGCGACGATCCCGAGGAGCACGCCGAACACCACCGAGCACGACCCGAACAGGCCGAGGATGCCGGTGATCAGTGCGGCGACGCCGAGGCCGTTGCGCATGACGGTGGGAGCACCGGCGTAGTAGTCGCCGTAGGGCATCGGCGGGGGAGGGTAGCCGCCGCCGTACGGACCGGGCGGGGGCCCCGGTGGATACGAGTAGGGGTTGGG
>JBAXUD010000569.1:0-2216 GCA_037129875.1 Mycobacteriaceae bacterium | reverse complement strand
AGGTCTAGTCGATGATGGCGATGAGGTCGCCGGCCTTGATGACGTCTCCCACGGCGACGTTGACCTCAGTGATGGTGCCGCCGACCTCGGCCAGCACCGGAATTTCCATCTTCATCGATTCGAGAAGCACCAGGGTGTCGCCCGCGCCGATCCGGTCACCCTTGCTGACCACGACTTCGAGCACACTGGCGACGATCTCAGCGCGCACATCTTCGGCCATACCCCTATCGAACCACAACACCGGGTGGCCGGCGCCGATAGCGGACGTGAGACACTGGGAGCAATTCATATGCCGGGTGCAACGACCGACCTGCCCCGGGCACGACCAAGGAGGATCCTCACATGGCGAAGCGTGGACGCAAGAAGCGTGACCGTAAGCACAGCAAGGCCAACCACGGCAGGCGTCCCAACGCCTAAGGCCACTGGCCCCGGCGGATGATCGTCGTGCGGCTGATCTGTATCCGCACCCGCTCCACCAGATAGCTCGGCGCCTTGTCGCCGCTGCACTTGGTGGCAATCAGGTTTTTGATCCGTTCCTCGACGCCGTAGTGGCGCAGGCAGGCCGGGCACTGAGTGAGGTGACGGCGCAGCCGATCGCGCTCGTCGTCGTTGACCTCTCCGTCGAGCATGGCCCAGACCTCCCGGATGACCACCGCGCAGTCGGTGTGGCCGTCATCGGGGTCGTGGGCGGGGTCGTGGTGCAGGTCAGGGCTCACGACGACACCTCCTCGTCGCTGGACACGTCCTGCGCTTCGCCGCGCAGCAGCCCGCGGTCCCTGGCGACGTCGGCGAGCAGGCCGCGCAGCTGGCGCCTGCCCCGGTGCAGGCGGGACATGACGGTCCCGATCGGCGTTTCCATGATCTCGGCGATCTCCTTATAGGGCAGGCCCTCGACGTCGGCCAGGTACACCGCAAGCCGGAACTCCTCTGGTAACGCTTGGAGCGCCTCTTTGATTTCACTGTCCGGAAGATTTTCCAGCGCCTCGACCTCCGCAGAGCGCAATCCGGTGGACGTGTGCTCGGCGCTGGCGGCCAACTGCCAGTCGGTGATCTCCTCGGTGGGGTACTCGGCGGGCTGACGCTGCTTCTTGCGGTAGGTGTTGATATAGGTGTTCGTCAAGATGCGGTAGAGCCACGCCTTGAGGTTGGTTCCCTCCCGGAAGGACCGGAACCCGGCGTAGGCCTTGACCATGGTTTCCTGCACCAGGTCCTCGGCGTCGGCGGGGTTGCGCGTCATCCGCAGCGCGCCGCCGTAGAGCTGGTCCATCAGCGGGATGGCGTCGCGCTCGAAGCGCGCGGTCAACTCGGTGTCGGTCTCCTCGCGGACGGCCTCGTACCCGTCCCCGCCGGGCTCCTCGATATCTGTCATTGGACAATGATCCTAGGCTGTCGGTCATGGGAACGTTCTCGGGCAAGACCATGTTCATCTCCGGGGCCAGCCGCGGCATCGGCCTGGCGATCGCCAAGCGGGTGGCCGCCGACGGGGCCAACATCGCGCTGGTGGCCAAGACCACCGAGCCGCACCCCAAGCTGCCCGGCACCATCTACACCGCGGCCAAGGAGATCGAGGAGGCCGGCGGGCAGGCCCTACCGATCGTCGGCGACGTCCGCGACGGCGACTCGGTGGCCGCCGCCGTGGCGAAAGCCGTCGAGCAGTTCGGCAGCATCGACATGTGCGTCAACAACGCCAGCGCGATCAACCTCGGGTCCATCGAGGAGGTGCCGCTCAAGCGCTTCGACCTGATGAACGGCATCGAGGTGCGCGGCACCTATGCGGTCTCCCAAGCCTGTATCCCGCACATGAAGGGCCGGGAGAACCCGCACATTCTCACCTTGTCCCCGCCGATCCGACTGGAGCCCAAGTGGCTCAAGCCGACGCCCTACATGATGGCCAAGTACGGAATGACGTTGTGCGCGTTGGGCATTGCCGAAGAGCTGCGGCATTACGGCATCGCCTCGAACACGCTGTGGCCGCGCACCATGATCGCCACCGCCGCGGTGCAGAACCTGCTCGGCGGCGAAGAGTCGATGAAACGCTCACGCAAACCCGAGGTGTACGCCGACGCCGCCTACGCCGTGCTGAGCCGGCCCGCCGGCGAATACACCGGACAGTCCCTGCTGTGCGAGGACGTGCTGCTGGAGTCCGGCGTGACCGATCTGTCGGTCTACGACTGCATCCCGGGATCGGAGTTGGGCGTCGACCTGTGGGTGGACAC
>JBAXUD010000568.1:0-2221 GCA_037129875.1 Mycobacteriaceae bacterium | reverse complement strand
CCACTGACGCCTGCGGCGATCTTCCTGGTGACGACCATCGAGGAAGGTGGCCACGCCAGGGTGCACGACGTACTGGCCGACCTCTCAGGCCTGGTGCGCGCGGTCGGCTTCCGCGACCCGGCCAAGCATCTGTCGATGGTGACTTCGATCGGATCCGACGCCTGGGACCGCTTGTTCAGTGGACCGCGACCCGCGCAATTGCATCCGTTCACCGAATTGCACGGCACTTGCCACCACGCTCCCGCCACACCGGGTGACCTGCTGTTTCACCTCCGCGCCGAGTCGCTCGATTTCTGTTTCGAATTGGCCAAGCAGGTCCTCGCCGCACTGAACGGCGCCGTCACTGTGGCTGACGAGGTGCACGGCTTCCGGTTCTTCGATAACCGTGACCTGCTCGGATTCGTCGATGGAACCGAGAACCCGGACGGAGCGCAGGCGTCAGCCGCCGCCGAGATCGGCTCCGAGGATCCCCACTTCGCCGGTGGCTGCTACGTGCACGTGCAGAAGTACCTGCACGACATGGCGGCCTGGCAGACCCTGCCGGTCGCCGAGCAGGAGAGGGTGATCGGCCGCACCAAGCTTGAGGACATCGAGCTCGCCGATGACGTCAAGCCGGCCAACTCACACGTCGCGCTGAACGTGGTCGATGACGAGAACGGCAATCAGTTGCAGATTGTGCGGGCCAACATGCCCTTCGGCAGAGTCGGTACGAGCGAGTACGGAACCTTCTACATCGGGTATTCGCGCACACCGACGGTCACCGAGAAGATGTTGCACAACATGTTCATTGGCAACCCGCCAGGCAACACCGACCGCATTCTGGACTTCTCCACCGCAGTCACCGGCACGCTGTTCTTCACTCCCACAGCCGATTTCCTCGACAACCCGCCACCGCTGCCGGGAACCGGCCCAGCAGCGAGGACCCCGGTGCCCGACGATGCGCCACACGGCTCACTGATGATCGGCAGTATGAAAGGAAGATCCCGATGAGCAACCTCTATCGCGAGCTCGCGCCGGTAACTGAAGCCGCCTGGCGAGAAATCGAATTGGAGGCCACCCGGACTTTCAAGCGCCATATCGCCGGGCGACGGGTGGTCGATGTCAACGGCCCCACCGGTGCGGAGACCGCAGCGGTCAGCACCGGGCACCTGCTCGATGTCGCCTCGCCGGGCGAGGGCGTCATCGCTCACCTTCGTGACGCCCAGCCGCTGGTACGGCTGCGGGTACCATTCGCCGTGTCGCGCAACGCAATCGACGACGTCGAGCGCGGATCGCAGGACTCGGACTGGGACTCGGTCAAGGAAGCGGCCAAGAAACTCGCGTTCGCCGAAGACCGGGCGATCTTCGAAGGGTACTCAGCCGCTTCAATATCGGGGATTCGCGCCTGCAGCTCCAACCAGCCATTGGCGCTGCCCGAAGACGCCCGTGAATACCCCGACGTCATCGCTCAAGCCCTGTCCGAGCTGCGATTGGCAGGCGTCGACGGCCCCTACTCCGTCCTGCTGTCGGCAGACGCCTTCACCACGGTCAATGAAACCACCGAACATGGCTACCCGATCCGCGAGCATCTCAGCCGACTCATCGAGGGTGACATCATCTGGGCGCCGGCCATCGACGGCGCCTTCGTATTAAGCACCCGCGGTGGCGATTTCGACCTTCGGCTGGGCACTGACGTGTCGATCGGCTACCTCAGCCATGACACCGAGACCGTGCGGCTATACCTTCAGGAGACGCTGGCCTTCCTCTGCTACACCGCTGAGGCTTCCGTCGCGCTGACCGCCTGATAACCGTGGGGGGCGTCGGCCGGTCCCCGGCGCTTCACGCCGTCGGCAGCGGAGCCGGCGTCGGCTTCAGCTGCTGGTTGGTCGAAGGCGGCTGGCCCCATGTGGGAACCACATTCCCGTCCCAGAAGACACCCGCATGAAACGGGATGTTGCCGTAGTAGTCGCTGTTCCAAGGGCCGCCGGTGGCCACCTGCGAGGGATCCGCATAGGACGACATCAGCGCGTATGGCAGATCGGCTGAATAAAACTGCAACGTGTCCGGTGTGACCTGGCCGGTGTAGTTCGCGTTGTACTGCTGGCCGATGAATCCATCGATCAGGCCGTTGGCATAAGCGAGCGACAGGAAGTTCCATTCGCCGTTGGAGCCCGCGGCCGGATTGGTGGTGGGGAAGCCAGTCAACCCCAGCGATGCCAGATAGGGCGTCGTTCCGTCGCCG